>NZ_QPFS01000108.1:0-16553 GCF_010906995.1 Rhodopseudomonas sp. WA056
CCTCTCCCCGCACGCGGGGAGAGGTTCAGGCCGCAATCCTGGGCGATGGCCTCACAGCACCTGATGCACGTCGATCACGACGCGGTCGGCGTGGCGGGCGGCGGAGCCGACGAACAAATGCTGCATCAGCCACTGATAGTTCGGGTGACCGGTCTCGAATCGCGGCCGGGTGCGGAAATAGATCTGCTTGGGATCGACCGGCTCGCCGCGCTTCAGCTTCTGCAACAGCTCGACCGGCCCGAACCGGATGCCGACGTTCTCGACATAGACCACCGCGCCGTCGTCGGTCTCGAACGCATATCTGGCCTCCAGCTCGATCAACTCGTTCGGGCGGATGATCTGGAAATCGGCGCCGAACGGCAGCACTCGGCCGTTGATCCCCTCGCCTTTCACCTCGCCGCCAAGGATCGGAATGATCCGCCGCACGCCGGTGCCGATCTCGCCGGCCGACGTCACCTCGCCGATCCGCGCGGTGATGGTGAAGACGTATTTGGTTTCGAGGGTCGGGGTCATCGCATCCATCCATTTTGGTCGTCATGCCCGGCCTTGTGCCGGGCATCCACGTCTTGCGGCGTCGATGATCAGCAAAGACGTGGATGGCCGGGACGAGCCCGGCCACGACGGCGTCTTCGAACTACCCGATCATCCGCATCGGCAGCCAGACCGCGATGATCGGGAATGCGATCAGGATCATCAGCCGGATCAGGTCGGTTATCACGAACGGCGCCACGCCCTTGAACACCGTCGACATGCTGACGTCCTTGATCACGCTTTTGATGACGAACACGTTCATGCCGACCGGCGGGGAGATCAGGCCGAGTTCGACCGTCATCACGATCACGATGCCGAACCAGATCGGATCGAACCCGAGCGCAGTGATCAGCGGAAACACGATCGGCACCGTGAGGATCACCATCGCCATCGCGTCCATCACGCAGCCGAGCACGAGGTACATCACCAGGATCAGCGCCAGCACGCCGTACGGTCCGATCCCCAGACCGGTCAGGAATTCGGTGATGTGCTGCGGGGTCTGGGTGATGGTGAGGAAATAGCCGAAGCAGATCGCGCCGATCAGGATAGTGAACACCGCGGCCGCGGTCCGCGTCGCCTGCAGCAGCGACTGCAGGATGCCGTCTCGGCTCAGCTTGCCGCGCGCCACCCCGATCAGGAAGGCGCCGACCGCACCGACCGCGCCGGCCTCGGTCGGAATGAAGAACCCGCCATACAGCCCGCCGATCACGAACACGAACAATAGCAGCGGCGACCACACGTCGCGGAATGCGGCGAGGCGGTCGCTCCACGAACTCTTCGGCCTGGCCGGCAGGAAGCCCGGCCGCACCACGCCGATGATCCAGATCGTGACTATGTGCATCACGATCGCGAGCAGACCCGGCAGGATGCCGGCGATGAACAGCTTGCCGATGTCCTGCTGGGTGATGATGCCGTACACCGCCAGCACGGTCGACGGCGGCAGCATCGCCCCGAGCGTGCCGCCGACCGCGATCACCCCGGTGGAGAACGACTGCGGATAGCCGTAGCGGCGCATCTCCGGATAGGCGACCGCCGAAAACGTCGCCGCGGTCGCGACCGAGGAGCCGGAGATCGCAGCAAAGCCGCCGCAGGCGCCGATGGTGGCGATGCCGAGGCCGCCCTTCCAGTGTCCGACGAACGTGTTGCCGGCGCGGAACAGTTCACGGCTGATCCCCGACGCCGACACGAACGCGCCCATCAGCAGGAACATCGGAATCACCCCGAACGAATAGTCGGTGACGGTGCGCATCGTGGTCTGGCCGACCAGCTTCAGCGCCGGCTCGAGGCCGGTGAGATAGCCGAACCCGGTGACGCCGACGAGGCCCATCGCCATGCCGACCGGCACGCGCAGCAGCATCAGCACGAACAGGATGACGAAGCCGATGACGGCGACCGTTTCGTTGCTCAGCATCGCGGCCCTACTCCACCGGCTTCATACGCACGTCACGCATCTGCTCCGGATGGAAGATCAGCCGGAAGGTTCGGATCGCGATCAGCAGCACCGCGGAGACATCGCCGAGCCATGCCAACAGATAGAACGGCCAGATCGGGATCTGCAGGTCCATGGTGACGATGTGGTCGGCCCTGGTGGTGACCACCTTGTCGAACAGCGTATAGGTTTGCACGCTGACGACGAACAGCAGCACCAGCGTGGCGAAAATGTCGATCATCCGCTGCCAGCGCGGCGACGCCGCCGCCCACAGCAGATCGACGGTGATGTGGCTGCCGCGATAGCTGGTTGCGGCGATGCCCCAAAAGATCAGCACGCCGAGCATGAACTGACCGAAATTGTAATAGTCCGGGATCGTCACCGCGAAGAATTTGCGCATGACCACAGCGAGGAAGGTGTTGAGCGCGACGATGCCGACGAAGAACGCCGCGATCCATTCGATCGTGTCGATGAAGCGGTCCATGCCGTCTTTGGCGAACCGCCGCGTCGTCAGCGCGCCGGGCAGCCGATCACGGAGCTTGTCGTCGGGAGGGGAAATCATCGGGGCTCGATCGTTGCGACTGCGTCAGTCACGATGAACGTCATTCCGGGGCGCTCGCGCAGCGAGCGAACCCGGAATCTCGATCGTGGGTCAGAGATTCCGGGCCTGCGCGCGATGCGCGCATCCCGGAATGACCGCGGAAAAGCTCACAACCCAGCGTCGTACTTCTTCAGAGCGTTCTGCAGCTCGGCCTCGATCGCGGCCGGATCGCCGCCGGCCTTCTTGACCTGCTCGGCCCAACTGTCGCGCAGCGGCTTGGTGGCCTTCTTCCATTCGGCGAGCTGGGCGTCGGTCAAAGGATAGACCTCGTGGTCCTGCAGCGCCTTCATCTTGACGCGGCCGTTGGCCTCGAAATCGGTCCACGGATCGGTGACCTTGGAGGCCCATTCCGGCGTGCAGTGATCGTCGATGATCTTCTTCTGCGCGTCCGACAGCGCGTTATAGGCCTTGAGCCCGATGTTGTAGGTGAACACCGTGGTGTAGAGCGGCACGTCCATGTGATACTTGACCACCTTGTCGATGCCGAACAGGAACACCGACCCCCACGGGAAGGTGATCTCGTCGGCGACGCCGCGCTCCAGCGCGTCGCGCGATTCCGGCGCCGATGCCTGCACGTTGGTGCCGCCGAACAACTTCACCATTTCGCCGATGGTCGATTGCGCCGGCCGCACCTTCAGGCCGCTCATGTCGGACGGCAGCAGCACCTTCTTCTTGCCGTGCAGCGCGCCCGGATCATGGATGAAGGCGAAGCACAGCTTGGTGTCCTTCATCTCGGTCGGAGCGTACTTGTGGTACCACTCGTTCAGCGCCAGCGTGCCTTTCTTGCCGTCCTTGAACACGAACGGAAGCTGGCCGGCGGAGACGATCGGGAAGCGGCCGGGTTGATAGCCGGGATTGACGTAGGTGACGTCGGCGATGCCGTCGCGCGCCATGTCGTAATGGTCAAACGCCTTGCCGAGCTGCTCGGAGGGGAACACCGTCATCCGGATGCTGCCGCCGGACGCCTTCTGGATGTCCTCGGCCCACGCCTTGGTCGCCGGCACCAGCGGATGCGCCGGCGGTACCCACAGCGAGACTTTCCAATTGACCGTCTTGTCCTGCGCAAGCGCGGGCGTCACGCTGGCGGCAAGCAGCAGCGCGAGCAGAGTCTTCCTCATCATCGAGCTTCACTCCCTGTGGTCGGCTTCAAACGGCCTTTGGGCCGCATTGTTATAGGTTATAACCATCATTGCAAGTGACCGCCGCGTAATAGCTGCTAGACACCGGAGGGCGGCTAGACGGCTCCGTGACGGTCCCGTAACGAGGCGACGACATCATCGGGGGGAACGACCATGCGGACACAAGTGGCCATCATCGGCGCGGGTCCGTCCGGACTGCTGCTCGGCCAGTTGCTGCACAAATACGGTATCGACGCCGTCATTCTGGAACGCAAGGATCCGGACTACGTGCTGTCGCGGATTCGCGCCGGCGTGCTCGAACAGGGCATGGTCGACCTGCTCGACGAAGCCGGCGTCTCCGCCCGGCTGCATCGGGAAGCGCTGGTGCACGACGGCTTCGAGATCGCATTCGCCGGCAAGCGCCACCACATCGATCTGAAGGGCGCGACCGGCGGCAAGAACGTCACGGTGTACGGCCAGACCGAAGTCACCCGCGACCTGATGGAAGCGCGCAATGCCGCCGGCCTGACCACGATCTACGATGCCGCCGACGTCAGCCTGCACGATTTCGAGGGCGCCCACCCCAAGGTGCGGTTCGTCAAGGACGGCACCACCCGCGAAATCTCCTGCGATTTCATCGCCGGCTGCGACGGCTTTCACGGGATCAGCCGGCAGAGCGTGCCGGCCAGCGCGGTGCAGTCGTTCGAGCGGGTGTATCCGTTCGGCTGGCTCGGATTGCTGTCCGACACCCCGCCGGTGTCGCCGGAGCTGATCTACGTCAACCACGACCGCGGCTTCGCGCTGTGCTCGATGCGCTCGGCGCACCGCAGCCGCTATTACGTGCAGTGCCCGCTCACCGACGACATCGCCGACTGGAGCGACGACCGGTTCTGGGACGAACTGAGGAGCCGGCTCGATCCGGCGACCGCCGGCAAGCTGGTCACCGGCCCGTCGATCGAGAAGAGCATCGCGCCGCTGCGCTCGTTCGTGGCCGAGCCGATGCGCTTCGGCCGCCTGTTCCTCGCCGGCGACGCCGCCCACATCGTGCCGCCGACCGGCGCCAAGGGCCTCAACCTCGCCGCCAGCGACGTGTACTACCTGTCGCGCGCCATGCGCGAATACTACGCCGAGAAGTCGGAGGCCGGCATCGACGCCTATTCGGCCAATGCGCTGCGCCGGGTGTGGAAGGCCGAACGGTTCTCGTGGTGGATGACCTCGCAGCTCCACCGCTTCCCCGATCATGACGCCTTCTCGCAGCGCATCCAGACCGCCGAGCTCGACTATCTGATCAGCTCGCAAGCGGCCCTGACCTCGCTGGCGGAAAACTACGTCGGACTGCCGTACTGAGGCGCCTGCCGGAAGGCGTCATTCCGGGGCGCCCGTCAGGCGCGAAACCAGAATCCGGAGCTTTGGCGCGCAGCTTGCTAACAACGTCGAGATTCCGGGTTCGCGAGCTTACGCTCGCGCCCCGGAATGACTGCGCATGGAATAACGTCGCCCCGTTTCAAACGCCCTCTCAAACCGCGCTTCAAACTATGTCGGCGTTGCAGGCAGTGCTGCGGTGCGGTCTAAAGGCGGTCGATGCAGCAAGGCGAGCGACGAGGCGCATGACCACCGACAGCGATTCGAAAGACACCCCCGAGCCAGACGGCGTTCCCGACGGCTTCGTGCGCCACACCCGGTCGAGCCCCCTCACCGCGCCCTGGGAACCACTCTACGCCAGGACTACGACGGACGCGGTGATGCTCGGCTTGCGGATTCGTGAGGCGCACACCAACTCGCGCGGCCTCGCCCATGGCGGGCTGATCACGGCGCTGGCCGACAACGCGATGGGCTATAGCTGCGGCCTCAAACTCGGCGGCGGCGCGCGGCTGCTGACGGCGTCGCTGGCGATCGACTTCATCGGTCCCGCCAAGATCGGCCAATGGCTGCAGATCGAACCGGAAGTGATCAAGGTCGGCGCCAAGCTGTGCGTCGCGCAGTGCTTCGTAACCGCGGACGGCACCCGCTGCGCCCGCGCCAACGGCACGTTCAGCGTGGTGAAGGCGAAGGGGTGAAAGGCCGCACTCCTGGCCGTCTAGCACCGTCGTTCCGGGGCGCGCGGAGCGCGAACCCGGAACCCCGAGCTGTTCTGCGCCGTCGGCCCTTGTCATAACCTCGAGATTCCGGGTTCACGCGCTGTCGCGCGTGCCCCGGAATGACTGCGGGTGACGGCGCTTACCTCGGCTCGCTCACCCCAGTATCGGTAGCTCCACCACGTCGTAGCCATGGCGGATGACGCGGCCACGCACGGGATCGTCGATCTCGAACTCGAACCGCGATGCGGTGCGGATGCCGCCCTTGGCAGCAAAGGTGCCGCCGAACAGCGCGCAGCCATCGGGCAGGCTCTCGCCATCAAAGCCACGGGCGATCAGCTCGCGCGCCGGCAGCATCGCATCGAGCGTGCCCTCCTGGTACAGCACGCGCGTCCCGCCGATCGTGGCGTAGGAACGCAGCACGATGCGATCCCAATGCGCCTCGAGGTCGCCGAACTCCCACAGCGCGGGCGCCACCGGCTTGTCGCACATCTGCTTCGACACGGTGACGCCATAGGCCTCGACCTTGCGGTCGGTGTGATCGGAGCCGACGCCGACCAGGATGCGGCCCTGATGGCCGATCAGCACGAACTCGACCTCGCCGGACGAGTCGCAGCCCGACACTTCGATCGCACGCGCGGTCGTGAGCCGCGCCGCGGCGACGCGGTAGTAGATCGGCGTCGACGCCGGCCGCGCGATGCCGAGCGCTTCCAGTTCAGCGATGTGGTGATCGCGCGCCACCGGATCGCGCCCGGTCCAGCCGGCGATCACCGCAGTCGTGATCGGCAGCGTCAGTTCGGCACGGCTGCCGGCAGCGTCGAGTGTGAAGGTGAGATCAACCACGGATCACCGCCTCCAGGCCGGCCGCGACCTCGAAGATCTCGCGGTCGGCACCGTTCACGCCCGCCAGCATCAGCCCGATCGGTGGCACGCCGTCCTGGTGGCACGGCAGCGAGATCGCGCAGCCGTCGATCATGTTGATCAGCGTGCAATTCCGCAGCGTCAGCAGATTGGCCTTGGTGAACGCCTTGTCGTCGGCCAGCTCGGCAATGGTCGGCGCCGCGATCGCAGTGGTCGGCATCGCTACTGCGTCATACGGCGCCAGCCGCGCCGAGGCGCGCGCGATCAGCGATTTGCGTGCATTCACCAGGTCGACGTAGTCGGCGGCGCTCTGGGTCTCGCCGCGCAGGATGCGCTCGCGCACCCGCGGATCATAGACGTCGCCCTGCGCCACGATCAGGAAACGATGCCAAGCGTAGCTCTCGGCCGCGGCAAAGCCGCCCTTGGCGCCGAGCGGGGCGACCTCGGCGAATTCCGGCACCTCGATCTTCTCGATGATCGCGCCGTGGCTCGTCAGCGTCTTCAGCGCGCGGTCGAACGCGGCAGTAACGGCGGCGTCGAGACCGTCGAGCGCCACCGTGGTCGGTACCGCGATCCGCATCCCCTTCGGAGGCCGCGCGATCAGCGGCCCCACCGGCTGATCGGCCAGGATCGCGTCCAGCGTGGCGCAGCATGCGACGCTGCGCGCCAGCGGGCCGATACTGTCGAGCGAGAACGACAACGGCACCGCACCGTCGCGCGGCACGCGATATTGCGACGGCTTGTAGCCGACGATGCCGTTGAACGCCGCGGGGATCCGGCACGAGCCGCCGGTGTCGGTGCCGAGCCCGGCATGCGCCATGCCGTCGGCGACCGAAACCGCGGCGCCGGACGACGAGCCGCCCGGCACGTAGCCGACGTCGCGGCGATAGGCGGCTTTCGGCGTGCCGTAATGCGGATTGATGCCGATTCCCGAATAGGCGAACTCGGTCATGTTGCTGCGGCCGATCACCACGAAGCCGGCACGCCGCAGCCGCGCCACCGCGGGCGCGTCGCTGTCGGCCGGCGGATTGTCGTCGAGCGCACGCGAGCCGGCGCGGGTCACCTGGCCCTTGATGTCGAACAGATCCTTGATCGAGATCGGGATGCCGGCGAACGGCGACGGCGCCGCCTTGGCGGCGCGCAGCTTGTCCATCGCGTCCGCCGCCTGCAGCGCCGCGTCGCGGTCGACGTGAATGAAAGCGCGCGCGCCCTCGCCGGCCGGATCGGCGATCCGCGCCAGACAGTCCTCCACCAGCTTGCGGGCGGTGGTGCGGCCGGCTTCGAGATCGGCCGCCAGGGCGGCGAGGGTAGGATGTCGGGTCATGCTGGTCATTCCGCTGCGAGCCGATCGGCAGCGCGCCGCGGCACGCCTCGATCGCAGATGAGGATCGTCGGCTTATTCAGTAGCGCGGAAAGTCAGGCTTTGCCATCCGCCGCCGCCGCCGCGGCTTCGGCCCCGCGCCCGGCGCATCGCTCGGGCGCGACGATTGTCCGCTTTGCGGAATACAATTCACGCGCATCGCTCCGCGCCCTGCGCGTGTTGACGCTGGCGGGGCGATATCGCATCAAGACGCCACAACCGATGGGCCCACGAGCCAGCTCAGGGAGAAAACTAAGACATGGCTGAACCCGCACGCGCACGTCCCAAGATCACTCCGGAAACCCAGCACTACTGGGACGGCGCCAAGCAAGGCGAACTGCGGCTTCAGCGCTGCGATTCCTGCGCCAACGCGTACTTCCCGCCCCGCCCGTTCTGCCCGAAATGCGGCTCGCGCGAGGTCAGCGTGTTCAAGGCCTCCGGCAACGGCACCCTGTATTCCTACGTGATCAATCACCGTCCGCTGGCGGCCGGCTTCACCGAACCCTACGCGATCGCGGTGGTCGAGCTCGAAGAGGGTCCGCGGATGATGAGCAACATCCTGGAGTGTCCGCAGACTCCGGAAGCGCTCGAGCTCGACATGAAGCTCGAAGTCACCTTCCAGAAGATCGACGACAATCTCACCCTTCCGCAATTCCGTCCGGCGAAGGGGTAAGCACCATGCGTCGCAATCAGGTTGCTATCGTCGGCGCCGCCGAGACCACCAAGCTCGGCGTCATTCCCGACATGTCGCAGATCCAGCTCCACGCCGACGCCGCGCTCAACGCGATCGCCGACGCCGGGCTGAAGCTGTCGGACATCGACGGCATCGCCACCGCGGTGGAGACGCCGCAGCAGATCGCCCACTATCTCGGCATCACCCCGACCTGGGTGGACGGCACCTCGGTCGGCGGCTGCTCGTTCATGCTGCACGTCCGCCACGCCGCCGCGGCGATCGAGGCCGGCCTCTGCAAGACCGTGCTGATCACCCACGCCGAGAGCGGCAAGTCGATGATCGGCAAGCTGCCGCGCTCGATCCCCGCCGACAGCCTGCAGGGCCAGTTCGAAGCGCCCTACGGCATCTACGGGCCGCCGAGCCAGTTCCCTATTCCGGTGCTGCGCTTCATGAAGACCCACGGCATCACCCATGAGCAGATCGCCTCGGTGGCCGTGGTGCAGCGCGAATGGGCGGCGAAGAATCCACGCGCGCTGATGAAGGACCCGATCACCGTCGAGGACGTACTGAACTCGCGGATGATCGCCTATCCATTCCGGCTGCTGCAATGCTGCCTCGTCACCGATGGCGGCGGCGCGCTGATCATGACCTCGGCCGATCGCGCCAAGGACTTCCCGCACAAGCCGGTCTATGTGCTCGGCACCGGCGAGAGCGTCGAGACTCCGATGGTCAGCCAGATGGAGACCTTCAACTCCTCGCGCGCCTTCAAGGTGGCGGGCCCGACCGCGTTCCGCGAAGCCGGTATCAGCCACGCGGACGTCGATCATCTGATGATCTACGACGCCTTCGCGCATCTGCCGCTGTTCGGTCTCGGCGATCTCGGCTTCATGCCGTATGAGGAAACCGGCCAATTCATCGCCGACGGCAACACCCGCCCCGGCGGCAAGCTGCCGCTCAACACCAATGGCGGCGGCCTGTCCTACATGCACTCGGGCATGTACGGCATGTACGCGCTGCAGGAGAGCGTCCGGCAGATGCGCGGCATCGCGCCCGCGCAGGTGCCGAACGCGAAGATCTCGGTCTGCCACGGCGTCGGCGGCATGTTCGCCGCAAGCGGCACGATCATCTTTACGAACGAGAAGTAGCCACGAGTCATTCCGGGGCGCTCACGCAGTGAGCGAACCCGGAATCTCTCTCGCAGAACACCTCGGGATTCCGGGTTCGCGCTGCGCGCGCCCCGGAATGACCGGCAGATTGCAACGAACAACCAACAAAAAGGGACATCACATGGCCAAGGCACTGGACGGCAAAGTCATCATCGTCACCGGCGCGGGGCGCGGCATCGGCCGCGAGATCGCGCTGCTCGCGGCGCGCGAAGGCGCCAAGCTGGTCGTCAACGACCCCGGCGTCGCCTCCGACGGCTCGGGCACCGACGCCGCCCCGGCCGAGCAGGTCGTCGAGGAGATCAAGAAGGAAGGCGGCACCGCGGTCGCGAATTTCGAGACCGTCGCCGAGGCGATTCCCGCCAGCAAGATCGTCAAGCAGGCGGTCGACACCTACGGCAAGCTCGACGGCGTGGTGAACAACGCCGGCATCCTGCGCGACGCGATCTTTCACCGCATGAGCATCGACGCCTTCGAGCAGGTGATCAAGGTACACCTGATGGGCACGTTCTACGTGTCGCACGCCGCCGCGCGCTTGTTCCGCGAGCAGGAGAGCGGCTCGTTCGTGCACTTCACCTCGACCTCGGGGCTGATCGGCAATTTCGGCCAAGCCAACTACGCGGCCGCCAAGCTCGGCATCGTCGGCCTGTCGAAGTCGATCGCGCTCGACATGCAGCGCTTCAACGTCCGCTCCAACTGCGTGTCGCCGTTCGCCTGGAGCCGGCTGATCGGCACCATCCCGACCGAGACCGAGGCCGAGAAGGCCCGCGTCGCGCGGATGCAGCAGATGGGCCCGGAGAAGATCGCGCCGCTGTCGGTGTATCTGCTCGGCGACGCCGCCAAGGACGTCAGCGGCCAGATCTTCGCCGTCCGCATGAACGAGATCTTCCTGATGGGCCAGTCGCGCCCGATCCGCTCGGTGCACCGCGACGGCGGCTGGACCTGCGAAAGCCTCGCCGAGCATGGCATGCCGGCGCTCAAGGGCTCGTTCTACAAACTCGACCGCTCCGCCGACATCTTCAACTGGGATCCGGTGTAAGTTCGGTCAGCACGACGAACGTCGGTTCAACACCAGCACGTCATTCCGTGCCGCGCCGCCAGGCGCGAACCCGGAATCCGGAGCTGTGGAGCACCCGGCCGTCGCGACCAACTCGGGATTCCGGGTTCGCGCTGCGCGCGCCCCGGAATGACTCGAAGAACTAACAGCCCCGCAGTCTACGCACACAGAAAAGCCCGCCTCGCGGCGGGCTTTTCCGTCGGGTGAAGCATCTTGGAGGGGGAGTTACTTCACCACGAATTCGATCCGGCGATTCTGCGCCCGGCCTTCGGCGGTGTCGTTGCCGGCGATCGGTTTCGCCGAGCCGTAGCCCGCCGCCACCAGCTTGACCGGGCCGATCCCGGCCTTGGTCAGGCTTGCCACAACCGCCTCGGCGCGGCGCTTCGACAGCGCGACGTTGGCGGACTTCTTGCCGGCGGCGTCGGTGTAGCCGGCGACCTCGATGGTCACCGCCGGGCACTGCTTGATCGCGGCGGCGAGCTTGCCCAGCAGCGGCTGGGACGCCTTGTCGATTACCGCGCTGCGGCGCTCGAAGTTGATCTTCTCGGCCGATGCCACGGCCGTCACCCGCCCCTGGCAATCCTGCGTGGAAGCGACCGGCAGCTCGCCGGTGGCGCTCGCGGTCTTGATCTCGGCCGCAGGCGCGGCCGGTTTCACCGCCGCCTGCTTGGCCACAGCCTCATCGGCGGCCTTCTTCGCCGCCTCATCGGCAGCGGCCTGCTCCGCGGCCTGCTTGGCGGCGGCTTCCTTAGCGGCAGCTTCCTTGGCCGCAGCTTCGGCCGCGGCCTTGGCGGCAGCTTCCTTCGCCTCGGCCTCGGCCTTCGCCTTGGCGGCGCGCTTCTGCGCCGCATCCATCGCGGCCATAGCCTTGGCTTCGGCTTCCTTGGCTTCGGCTTCCTTCGCGGCTGCGGCCTGCGCGGCGGCTTCGGCCTCCGCCTTGGCCTTGGCCTCGACTTCCGCCTGCAGCTTGGCGACCGTCTTGGCGGCGAGCGCCGCGCCGCTCAGCTCGTCGACAGCGGCGACCCGGCGCACGCCCGGCACCTTCAGGATCTGCTCGCCGAGGTCGGCCCGCACCTTGTCGCTGCCGAGATCGGCCGGCATCAGCACGTCACGCCCGACGACGTCGAAATTCAGCGGATCGGCGCCGGCATCCTTCATCACCTCGGCGACGCGCTCGCGCAGATCCGGCTCCAGCTTCGGCAGCGTGGTGATGCCGAACACAGCAAGGATCAGGCCGGTCGCGAACAGGCCGACCCACCAGCCTTCGAACCGCACCGGCAGCAGGCCCGGCGCGACGCCGCCGGCCAGGCCGCCGACGAAGTAAGCGATCACCAGCCCGACGCCGGCTTCCAGCATCAGCTCGGTCTTGCCGGAGGCGAGCTGCGCGGCGACGAGCACCACCGCCACCGCCAGCACCACGCCGACCCGGCTCACCCAGTAATTCTCGAGGTCGGCCGCCCAGCCGAATTTGTCCGCCAGCAGCGGCGTGACCGCTCCGACGACGAACGCCGCCGCCAGCCAGATCCAGTAATGAGTGACGAGATACAGCATCGGACGCCCCTTCTCCGCCGCGCTCGCGCCGCGTGCCGGAGCCTTCAGCCACCGAAGCCGAGCCGACATGGCGCTGCGAACGCGCAAGTTCGCATGGTCGAACCGCCGCCACGATCTCCAGCAAATGGTCGGGCAGGGTCTTGCCAGTTAGCGCCATCGGAGCGCCGGCCACCATCCTGACGAAAGTTTGACCTGCGGCGCTGTGTGATTACTAACTAAGCAGACACGCTGCGATTTGCGGCACGATCCTAACTACTAATCTACCTGACAGTAGCAGGGTACAGCGCTCGCGGTATCCGGATGCAATTTTCAACAGATGAGCGGGCACGCGGCAGCCCACCGAACTCAACCGCGTTGCCGAAATTATCCGCGCTCGCGGAGAGAGGCCGGCGCGACGATGCCGGACGCTAATGCGCCGACACGTTCGAAAAGAAATTGATGATGCCGACGCCGGCGATGATGAGGGCGATGCCGATCAACGCTGGCGTGTCCAAGGCTTGGCCGAACCACAGCCAGCCGACCGCCGAGATCAGCACGATCCCGATCCCGGACCACAGCGCATAGGCAACGCCGACCGAAATGCTGCTCAGCGTCAGCGACAGGAAATAGAACGCCGCGCCGTAACCGACGACGACCAGCACCGACGGCAACAGCACCGTAAACCCCTGCGACGCCTTCAGCGCCGACGTGCCGGCGACTTCGGCCACGATCGCGATCAGAAGATAGAGCCAATGCATGGTGGACGTCCTCGGTGTCTGCGGCTGCTGGCCGGCTTCAGCATCGCCGCCAATCTAACAGGCGCGCCTTTCCACCGGCTGAACGAGTCCAGACCAATCCGAGCGGCAGCCCGCCCTCACCCGCTATTCCGCAGCCCCGCCGAAATCCCATTGATCGTCAGTTGCACGCCGCGGAGCACCTGTTCGTCCGGATCGTGGGTGCGGTGTTCGCGCAGCAGCTGGACCTGGACGTGGTTCAGGGGGTCAAGATACGGGAAGCGGTGGCGGATCGAGCGTTCGAGCAGCGGGTTGCTCTGCAGCAGGCGGTCCTGCTGCATGATCGCAAACAGATACTCGATCGAGGAATGCCATTCGGCGCGGATGCGGCCGAAGATGCGCTCACGAACATCGACGTCCTCCACAAGTTCGGCATAGCGCGAGGCGATACCGATCGAGCTCTTCGACAGCACCATGTCCATGTTCGACAGCAGCGTGCGAAAGAACGGCCACTCCTGATACATCTTTTGCAGGAAGGCGATGCCCTTGTCGGGGTGCGCGGTGACCCAAGCCGACACCGCGCTGCCGAAGCCGTACCAGCCGGGCAGCATCAACCGGCACTGCGCCCATGAGAACACCCAGGGGATCGCGCGAAGGTCCTCGATCGCGCGCGTCTTCTTGCGCGAGGCCGGGCGGCTGCCGATGTTCAGCGTCGAGATCTCGTTGATCACGGTCGAGGCCCAGAAGTAGTCGACGAATCCGTCGGTCTCGTACACCAGGCCCCGATATGCCTTGAAGGCGAGCGCGGAGAGCTGCTCCATCGCTTCGAGATAGTCGCGATGCGGCGCCACCCGCTTCGGCTGCAGCAGGCTTGCTTCCAACGTCGCGGCGGCGAGGATCTCGAGGTTATTGCGGCCGACTTCGACGTTGGAGTATTTGCTGGTGATGATCTCGCCCTGCTCGGTAATGCGGATCTGGCCGTTCACCGCGCCGCCCGGCTGCGCCACGATGGCGTCGTAGCTCGGGCCGCCGCCGCGGCCGACCGAGCCGCCGCGGCCATGGAACAGCCGCAACCGCACGCCATGGTGCTCGAAGATCTCGATCAGGCCGATCTCGGCCTTGTAAAGCTCCCAGCCCGAGGTGACGAAGCCGCCGTCCTTGTTGCTATCGGAATAGCCGAGCATCACCTCCTGCACCGAGCCGCGGCTGTCGACCAGCCGACGATATTCCGGAATCGCCAGCAGCCGGTCCATGATCTTGGCGCAGGCCTGCAGGTCCTCGATCGTCTCGAACAGTGGCACCACGTTGATGGCGCTGCGCCCGGACGGATCGATCAGCCCGGCCTCCTTGAGCAGCACCGCGACTTCCAACAGGTCGGAGACGCCCTTGGTCATCGAGATGATGCATTGGGGGATCGCCGCCGCGCCGTAGGTCGCATGCGCCTTGGCGGCTTCGCGGAACACCGCGAGCTCGCCGACGGTCTCGTCGCTGTATTTGACGAACATAGAGGTCAGCGACCTCGTGCTGCGCAGCTCGCTGATCAGCAGCGCGATCCGCGCCTCCTCGTCGAGCACGGCATAAGACGTGCCGGGCCGCGCCGCGTCCATCAGTTCGCCGACAGTGCGCTCGTGCACCGCCGAGTTCTGCCGCATGTCGAGGCAGGCGAGATGGAAGCCGAAGCAGTCGATCGCGCGGCGGAGCTGGCGCAGCCGGCCGCGTGCGATCACGCCCGAATTGTGCGTGGTCAGCGACAGGTGAATGGCGTCGAGATCAGCCTTGAAGTCCTGCGCGCTGGCATAGGGCTCGGCCGCGCCGACCGGCGCGCGGAGGTTCTCCACCTCGAGCGCGAGCGCCGTCGCGGCGAGCCGCGCATAGATGCCGGACACCGCGAGGCGATACGGCTCGTATTTGCGATGCGGCGAGGTGTCGGGCGAGGTTTCGGCCAGCGCCTTGACGGTGTCGGTGATGCCGGCGAGATGCGAGGCCAGCGACAATTCCGAGCCGAGTTCGTGCAGCTCTTCGAGATAATAGCGCAGCACGCGGCTGCTCTGCAGCTTCAACGTGCCGTGCAGCACCTCGGCGGTGACGAACGGATTGCCGTCGCGGTCGCCGCCGATCCAGCTTCCCATCCGCAGGAAGCTCGCCAGCTCGCCTTCGCTGTTGACGCCTTCGGCCTTGGCCGCGTCGGCGAGCCGGTCCTCCAGCGCACTGTGCAGCCGCGGCACCTCGCGCAGGAAGGTGTAGTCGTAGAACGACAGGCCGTTGGTGACTTCGTCCAGCACCGTCAGCTTGGTCCGGCGCAAGAGGTTGGTCTTCCACAGCGTCTCGACGGCGCGGCGCAGCCGCTCCTCGTTGTCGGCCCATTCTTCGGCGGTGAGTTGAACGCGGTCGCGCTGATCGAGCAGCGACGCGATCTGCATCTCGCGGTCCATCGTGCTCTTGCGGCGCACCTCGGTCGGATGCGCGGTCAGCACCGGGCTGACCAGCGCGCTGGCGAAGAACTTGCGCAGCTCGGCGGCGGTGATCCCCTCGGCCCGCGCATGGGCCAGCGTCTTGGCGAGCAGGCCGGCGCGCGGCGCCGATCCGGCGGTCGAGCCGGCGCGCATCTGGCGGATGTTGTTCTGGTCCTCGGCGATGTTGGCGAGGTGCGAGAAGTAGCTGAAGGCGCGCACGATCCGCATCGTGTCGGAGATCGACATGCCATCGAGGATGGCGGCGAGCTCGGCGCGCGCGGTTTTGTCGTCGTCGCGGTGGAAGCGGATCGAGGTCTGGCGGATGTTCTCCACCAGATCGAACACGCTCTGGCCCTCCTGCTCGCGCACGGTGTCGCCGAGGATCCGGCCGAGCAGCCGGATGTCGTTGCGCAGCCGGGTCTCGGCCTCGATCGCGGCCGCGTCGTCAGGACGTTCGGAGACCGGCTCAGCACCGGCGGACAGATTCAGCGACGACATGACAGCACTCCAGGACACCACCGGTATCCTGAAGGATTTTGTGCACCGCACGCAAGATCAAGAATGGCGGTGCATGCCGGTTGCAACCGTCAAAGACGGTCAGCGCGCACCAGAAATGTTGCGGACGTTGTCCGGGCGCGGCTCACCTTCGGGCGGCGTGGTATCTGGTGGCGGCGAAACCGGCTCCGCGGCAGCGGGTGGTGGCGACGGAGGCTGCGGTATCGGCATCGGAGCAGCGACCGCAGCTTCGTACAGCGGCGGCTGCGGCACCGGCCGCTCGGTAGCGCCGGCAGGCGGATAGGCCGCCGAACGATCGACCGGCGGCTGATAGGCCGGCGTCGTGGCCTCCTTCGGGCGGCGCTTGGCCCAGAAGAACGGTATCACGATCGCAACGGCCAGACCGAGCACCCGCCGGATCAGCAGCGAGGTCTGCTGCAGGAAGGCGCTCGCCGGCACGCTGAGGCCCGGGA
>NZ_QPFS01000109.1:0-16485 GCF_010906995.1 Rhodopseudomonas sp. WA056
CCCGAGGCCGCCGGCGACCGCAAAGCCTTCGACCGCAGCGATCACCGGCTTGGTGAGCCGCAGCCGGCTCGGGCCCATCGGCGCCAGGGTGTTGTGGCCGGCAATCTCGCGCTTCTTCTCGGCATCGCCCGCCGCCACCGCTTTCAGATCGGCCCCGGCGCAGAACGTGCCGCCGGCCCCGGTGAACACCGCCACCGAGGCGGTCTCGTCGGCATCGAACGCCAGGAAGGCGTCGTACAGCTTCTTGGCGGTGGCGCCGTCGACGGCGTTACGGCGTTCGGGGCGATCGATCGTCACGATGGTGACTGGACCGTCGCGCTCGATCCGGACGGTGTCCTGGCTGGGCATGGGTTTCTCCCTTTGTTGTCGCCTTGCGTCCCTTGGCGGGATCGTCATGCGACATCGCTGTCACGAGCAGCGATCGCGATCAAGACAGTTGCTTTGCGAGAAAAGAGAAGAGCGGCTCAGCGCTCCGCCACCAGATCGCGATACAGCTTTGCGTAGTGCTGCGCCGGGTTCTTCCACGACACGTCGGTGGTCATGCCGTTGATCTGCAGATTGCGCCAGGCGACGACGTCGGCGAACAGCGCGCGGGTTTTGCCGAACGCCTTGATCAGCGCGTCGGTCGTCACCGGTGCGAACTGGACGCCGGTCGCGACGCCGGTGGCGGTCGCCATCTCGTTGGCGTCGACCACGGTATCCGCCAACCCGCCGACCCGCGCCACCACCGGCACCGCGCCATAGCGCAAGGCGCAGAGCTGCGTCAGGCCGCAGGGTTCAAACCGCGACGGCACCAGCAGCGCGTCGGCACCGGCCTGGACCTGATGCGCCAGCCCTTCGTCATAGCCGATCACCGCGCCGACCTGGCCGGGATACTTGCGGGCCGCGGCGGCGTAGGCGTGTTCGAGTTCGGCATCGCCGGAGCCGAGCAGGGCGAGCTGTGCGCCGCCCGCGATCAACTGCGGCAAGGCTTCGAGCAACAGGTCGAGACCCTTCTGCCACGACAGCCGGCTGATCACGCCGTACAGCAGCGCGCCCGGCTCGGGCTTGAGACCGAACCGCGCTTGCAGCACCTTTTTGTTGCGGGTGCGGGCTGCGATGCTTTCGACGTCGTAAGTGGCCGAGATCAACGCATCGTTGGCCGGATTCCAGACGTCGGTGTCGACACCGTTGAGGATGCCGGACAGCCGGTTCGAGCGCAGCCGCAACAGGCCGTCGAGGCCCATGCCGGCTTCCGAACCCTGGATCTCGGCCGCGTAGGTCGGCGACACAGTGGTGATGCGGTCGGCGAGCTGCAGGCCGGCCTTGAGGTAGCCGATGCCGCCGTAATACTCGATGCCGTCGAGGCCGAAGGCGCGCTCCGGCAGCCCCAGCCTGGCGAGCAGTTCGTAGGGGAACCGGCCCTGGAACGCGAGATTGTGGATGGTGAAGACGGTCTTCGGCCCAGGCCGGCCGCTGTATTTCAGATAGGCCGGCAACAGCCCGGTCTGCCAATCATGGGCGTGCAGCACATCCGGCTTGTAGTGCGACAGCAGACCCTGGCCAATCGCGGCGCCGACCTGTGCCAGCGCCGCAAAACGCAAGCCATTGTCGGGCCAATCCTTGCCGTCGGGGCCGACATAGGGATTGCCGGGCCGGACATAGAGATGCGGTGCGTCGAGCACGAACAGATCGAGATCGCCGCAGCGCGCCGCCAGCAGCCGCGCGGTGCCGCCGAACAGCTCGTTGAAGCTGTGGACCTGCTGCGGATTCTCGATACCGCCCAGCACCGCGGGATAGCCCGGCAGCAGCGAGGTGACGGCGATGTCGTTGGCGCGCAGGGCGGCCGGCAATGCGCCGGCCACATCGGCGAGCCCGCCGGTCTTGATCAGCGGAAACAGTTCCGACGCAACAGAGAGAACCGCCATTGTGGTCATGCGTCGAGCTTCTCGATCATCGCGCGGGTAATCAGGCAGACGCCATTCTCGGTGCGCCTGAACCGCTTGGCATCGAGTTCGGGATCTTCACCGACCACCAGACCGGCAGGCAGCTTGACCTCGGCGTCGACCACGACGTTAGTCAGCCGGCACGAGCGGCCGATGTCAGCATAGGGCAGCACTACGGTGTTCTCGACATGCGAGAACGAGTGCACGCGGACGCCGGTGAACAGCAGCGTGTGCCGCAGCGACGCACCCGAGATGATGCAGCCGCCGGACACCAGCGACGATACCGCTTCGCCGCGGCGGCCTTCCTTGTCGTGGACGAATTTCGCCGGCGGCGTGATCTCGCCATAGGTCCAGATCGGCCATTCGCGGTCGTAGAGGTCGAGCTCCGGCACGATATCGGTGAGATCGATATTAGCGGCCCAATAGGCATCGACGGTGCCGACGTCGCGCCAGTAGCTGATCGCTTCCGAGCTCGACCGGCGGCACGACTTGTCGAAGTGATGCGCCACCGCTTTGCCGTGCTTGACGATGTAGGGGATGATGTCCTTGCCGAAATCGTGCGACGAATTCGGATCGGCGGCGTCGCGGCGCAGTTCGTCGAGCAGGAACTTGGTTTCGAAGACGTAGATGCCCATGCTGACCAGCGACTTGTCGGCCTTGCCGGGCATTGCCGGCGGATCGGCCGGCTTTTCCAGGAACGACATGATGCGGTCGGTTTCGTCGATGTGCATCACACCGAATGCGGTCGCCTCCATGCGATCGACCTCGAGACAGCCGACGGTGACGTCGGCCCCCTGCTCGACGTGCTGCTGCAGCATCTTCTCGTAATCCATCTTGTAGACGTGATCGCCCGCGAGCAGGACGATGAATTTCGGATCGTAGCTCTCGATGATGTCGATGTTCTGGTAGACGGCGTCGGCCGTGCCCCGGTACCACATCTCTTCCGAGACGCGCTGGCTCGCCGGCAGAATGTCGAAGCTCTCATTGCGCTCCGGGCGGAAGAAGTTCCAGCCGCGCTGCAGATGCCTAATCAGGCTGTGAGCCTTATACTGCGTCGCCACTGCGATGCGGCGGATGCCGGAGTTCAGCGCATTCGACAGCGCGAAATCGATGATGCGGGACTTGCCGCCGAAATACACCGCCGGTTTGGCGCGCCAGTCGGTCAGCTCCATCAGCCGGCTGCCGCGTCCTCCCGCCAGCACGTAAGCCATCGCATGACGGGCGAACGGAGCGGTGACACCTTGACTCATGCGGCCTCTCATTCCAGCGGCCGGAAGCCGGCCATTCCCACTGTGCACGACGATGTCTTGCGCAAGACGACGGCGATGTCGCAGCGCCACATAGTGGCCGACGCGTGCAAGGCTTGCAATGCCACCCCGCCGTGCGAAGACGCAACCCGATCATTCGATCGCAGCAATCCGCGAGCCGGCAGGATGACGCGCGTGCGACGACGCACCTGCCGCGGCTTAATCGAACGGCGTGAACAGGCGATGACGTGGATCAAGCCGGAATGCCGCCTCAGATCCTGATCCGCACCGGCACCGATTTCGCCGCCGGAGTCTTTGACGGACCGTCATGGTGCCACACCGGGATCAGCGGGTTCATCTCCGGATAATAGGCCCCTAAGCAGCCGTCAGGCAGCTTGAACGGCGTCACGACAAGCGGCCCGGCCTCGCGATGCACGCCATCGCCGGCGTCACCTTCGAGCCAAACCGCCTGGCCTTCGGTCAGACCGGCCCTCGCCATCTCGTCCGGGTTGATCAACAGCACGTCACGGCGACCCTCGATGCCGCGCAGCCGGTCGCTCATGCCGTAGATCGTGGTGTTGAACTGGTCGTTGGAGCGCATCGTGATCAGCCGGTAGCGGCCGGGCGCATCGTCGAAGCCGATCGAATTCAAGCGACCTGGCGTGGTGAACTCCGCCTTGCCGCTCTCGGTCTTCCAGATCCGCTCGCGCGCCGCGTTGCCCTTGTAGAAACCGCCGGGCGTGAACATCCGCGCGTTGAAGTCGCCGAACATCTCCGGGTAGCTCTCCTCGATCAGGTCGCGGACCAGGCCGTAGTCGCCGACCCAGTCGTCCCATTTCAGCTTCGGGTTGCCGCCCGGCAACGTCGCCTTGGCGATGCCGGCGACGATTGCGAGCTCCGACTTGAGATGTTCGCTCGCAGGCTTGCGCAGCCCGATCGAGCCCTGGATGCAGCTGAAGGTGTCTTCCATCGTCACCGCCTGCGGGCCGCTGGCCTGGATGTCCTGTTCGGTGCGGCCGAGGCAGGGCAGCAGGTAGGCGGACTTGCCGTTGATGAGATGGCTGCGATTCAGTTTGGTGGCGATCTGCACGGTGAGCTGCATCCGCGTCCAGGCGGCTTCCATCGCGTCGCGCTCGGGGATGGCGCGGACGAAGTTTCCGCCGAGGCCGATGAAGGCGCCGACCTTGCCCTCCAGAATGCCGTGGCAGGCTTCGACCGTGTTCATGCCCTTGTCGCGCGGCGGCGTGAAACCGAACTGCTCGGCCATCTTGTCCAGCGGCACCAGCTCAGGCTTTTCGGAAATGCCGACGGTGCGCTGGCCCTGCACGTTGGAATGACCGCGCACCGGCGAGATGCCGGTGCCGTCGCGGCCGATATTGCCCTTCAGCAGCAGCAGATTGACGAACATCGCGACATTCAAGAAACCGTGGGCGTGCTGGGTCAGCCCCATGCCGTAGATGCCGATCACCCGATCGGCCTTCACATAGACGTCGCCCGCCGCCTCGATCGCCACGCGGCTGAGACCGGACTCGCGCTCGATCTCCTCCCACGAGGTGGCGCGAACCTTGGCCTCGAATTCGTCGAGCCCATGGGTGTGCGCTTCGATAAAATCGACGTCGAGCACGCGGCGGCCCTCGCGCTTGGCCTCGTCGTCGCGCGCGAACACGTGCTTGCACAGACCGATCAGCACCGCGACATCGCCGCCAGCCTTGACCTGGTGATACTGGCTGCTGATCTTGGTCTCGCGGCCGGTCAGCATCTCGGCCGGGTTCTGCGGATTGACGAAGCTTTCGAGGCCCTTCTCGCGCACCGGGTTGAAGGTGATGATCTCGACCCCGCGCTGAGCGGCATCCTGCAGCGGATGCAGAAAGCGCGGGCTGTTCGAGCCGGTATTCTGGCCGAAGAAGAACATCGCGTCGCAGTTCGACAGATCGTCGAACACCACCGTGCCCACGCCGACGCCGAGCAGCTTCTTCAGCGCCACCGAGGTGGTCTCGTGGCACATGTTGGAGCTGTCGGGGAGGTTGTTGTTGCCGTACAGCCGCGCGAACAGCGCGTAGAGATACGACGTCTCGAGGCTGGCGCGGCCGGACGCATAGAACACCACCGATTTCGGATCGAGCGAGCGCAGATGCTCTCCGATCGCCTGAAACGCCTCGTCCCACTCGCACGCCACGTAGTGATCGGTGGCGGCGTCGTAGCGCATCGGGTGGGTGAGGCGGCCCTGCATTTCGAGGTCGTAGTCGGACCAGCCGCGCAGCTCGGTGACGCTGTGCTCGGCAAAGAACTCCGGCGTGCAGCGTGCGCTGGTCAGCTCCCACAGCGTCGCCTTGGCGCCGTTCTCGCAGAATTCGAAGGTATGATAGTCGGCAGGTTTGGCCCAGGAGCAGGACACGCACATGAAGCCTTTCGGCTTGTTCTGGCGCATCAGGGTTTCGATCGCCGCCGGCGAACTCCACTCCTTGCCGAAGATCCGGCTGATCCCCTGCAGCGAGCCCCAGCCGCCGGCCGGGCCGTCATACGCAACCGTGCCGTCGGGGCGATCGGGGATGTCGGTGTCGTGAAGTCGGGACTCGTCTTGGGACATGCGAACTCCCTGGCAACGCGCCGCCAGCCCTAGCGCACGTCAACCAAGGGTTCCGCGAACAGTTCCTGTGCCGCGCGGCAAAACCCGCGCGGGGCCTCACGCTTCGTCAGATCGGCTCGATGATCACCTGGGCGTAAAGCCGCTCGACCTCATCCGGGCCGCACAATTGCGTGCCGTGGACCGTCAGAGTGGCCGAGCCTGCCGCAAGGCCGAGCCGGAACGCATCCGCAATCGAGCCGCCTTGGGCCAGCCGATACGCAATCGCGCCGAGGAAACTGTCACCGGCCCCGACCGTCGACACCGGGGTCACCGGCAGTGCCGGCGATCGCAGTGCCTGGTCCTTGGTGACCAGCAGCGCGCCGAGATGGCCGAGCGACAGTGCCACGATCTCGACCTGACCGGCGCTGATATGCGCCCGCGCGGCGTCGACCCATTCCTTCTCGCAGCCCAGCGGGCGGCCGGCGAGTTCCTGCATCTCGCGCAGGTTCGGCTTGATCAGCGTGACGCCCTGGGCAAGCGCCGCGGTCAGCGGCTTGCCGGACGTGTCGAGGAAGAATTTGGCGCCGAGCTGCTTCGCCACCGCGGCGGCCTGCGCGTAGAAATCGACCGGGACGCCCGGCGGCAGGCTGCCGCTGCCGATCACGATCTTCGGCGCCGGCGAGGTCGCCGCCAAGGTGTCGAGCATGCCGCGCCATTCGTGCTCGGCGAGCGGCAGGCCGGGCAGCACGAAGCGGTATTGTTCGCCGGTGGCGTTTTCGCTGACCGAGAAATCCTCGCGCGTCTCCGCCACCGCCTCGACGATGCGGCTCGGGACGCTCTCCTCGTCGAGCAGCAGCTTGAGCAGCTTGCCGGTGAAGCCGCCGGCCGGGAAGATCGCCTCGACGTCACCGCCGAACCGCTTCACCACCCGCGCCACGTTGATGCCACCGCCGCCGGGATCACGCTTCTGCGCCGCGCAACGCAGCTTGCGGCTCGGCACCAGACGCTCGACCGACGTCGACAGGTCGACCGCAGGATTGGGCGTGAGGGTGACGATGTCGACCATCGTGGGGCAGGCTCCGATTTGAGGGGTTTTGAAAGTGCCGAATGGCGGGCGGGGAGGCACAGTGTGGCGTGGCCATGTGCCGACGCCGTTGATCGGGGTCAAGATCGCGACCGCACCGTTGCGGTTCACTCATTGGGCGCCGTAGCCTGCAGCCACGCTGCAACGCCTGCGCAGATGTGCCCGTCAAATGCCGGCAATCGGCCTGCTGATGGAGACGAGCCGAGATGGCCAACACCACCAAGATCGTGTTCCTCGGCGCTTCCAGTGCGTCGTTCGGTCTCAGCATGTTTCGTGACCTGTTCGCATCGCCGGTGCTGGCCGGTTCGACGCTGACGCTGGTCGGACGCAATCCGGCAACGCTCGGCCGAATGACCGAGCTGGCGAAGCTGATGAACGCAAGGTCCGGTGCCGGACTGATCATCGAGCAGACCACCGACCGCCGCGCCGCGCTGGATGGCGCCGGCTTCGTCATCAATGCCACCGCGATCGATCGCAACCGGCTCTGGAAGCAGGACTTCGAGGTGCCGAAGAAGCACGGCATCCGTCACACGCTCGGCGAGAACGGCGGCCCCGGCGGATTGTTCTTCACGCTCCGGACGCTGCCCTTGGTGTTCGACTTCATCCGCGACATCGAGGAGCTGTGTCCGAACGCGCTGTTCCTCAACTACTCCAATCCGGAGAGCCGGATCATTCTGGCGCTCGGCCGCTACACCAAGGTGCGCCACATCGGGCTGTGTCACGGCATCTTCATGGGCCGCGACGCGATCGCCTACATCATGCAGATGCCACGCGAAGAGATCGAAGTCTGGGGCGCCGGGCTCAATCACTTCCAGTGCCTGATGCAGATCCGCCATCGCGACACCGGCGAGGACCTGTATCCGCGGTTTCGCGCCGCCGAGCAGAGCTTCGATCCGGATGCCTGGCGGTTCACGCGGCGGCTGTATCGCGCGTTCGGCTACTGGCTGACCTGCAGCGACGATCATCTCGGCGAGTATCTGCCTTACGGTTGGGAAGCCGGCGAGAACGGCTACGATTTCGACCAGGACGAACGCTGGCGCGGCGAATTTCTAAATCAGCTCGACGGCGTGCTGGGCGGCACCATGCCGATCCCGCAATGGTGGACCGAGCCGTCCGGCGAACGCGGCGCGGCGGTGATTGCCGCGATGCTGCACGACCAGAAGCGCTTCATCGAATCCGGCATCGTCTACAATCAGGGCGTCATTCCCAACCTGCCGGCGGACCTTGCGGTCGAAGTGCCGGTGACGGTGGATGCCGCCGGCGTGCATCCGGTGTCGCTCGGCCCGCTACCCGACCCGATCGCCAAGCTGATGCTGATGCAGGCCAGCGTGCAGCAGCTCGCGGTCGACGCCGCGGTGCACGCGTCCAAGAAGCTGGCGCTGCAGGCGCTGCTGATCGATCCGGTGATCAACTCGGCGGTCGCCGCCGAGAAGCTCCTCGACGAGCTGTGGGAGATCAACCGGCCGTATATTCGGAAGTGTGTGTAGGTTACTTCGCCACGCACACTCCGTGATTGCGAGGCGAGCAGCGACGGAGCAATCCAAGCGGTCATTCCGGGGCGCGCAGCGAAGCTGCGCGAGCCCGGAATCTCGACGTCGTGGAAACGGCCTGGTGCGCAACAATCTCGGGATTCCGGGTTCGCGCTACGCGCGCCCCGGAATGACGGTGACTTGAATGGCTTCGTCGCGGAGCCTGTGCTCGGACGGCGCGGAACGCGCCGATCCGAGTGCTCCTCGCAACGACGCGGAGAGCGAGGGCTCTTGTTTCAGTCTCAATGCGACATCAGCACCGGGACGGTCATCGAGGCCAGCATCTCGCGGGTGACGCCGCCGAGCACGAATTCGCGCAGGCGGGAGTGGCCGTAACCACCCATCACCAGAAGATCGGTGGAGGTGTCAGCGGCGTGCGACAGGATGGTGGCGGCGACGCCGATGTCCGGCGCCGTGATGGTCTTGATGTCGACCTTGACGTCGTGCCGCGCCAGATGATTGGCGATCTCGATGCCGCGCAGCTCGTTGGGGTCGCGTACCTTGTGGTCGCGCACGATCACCAGTTCGACCTGACCGGCGCGGCGCAGGAACGGCTTGGCGTCGTTGATGGCGCGGGTCGCGGCGCGGCTGCCGTCCCAGCCGCAGATTACGCGGTCGAGCTTGAGCGGGTTCTTCTGGATGTAGGGCAGGATCAGCAGCGGACGCCCCGAGTCGAACAGCACCTGCTCGATCAGGATGTCGTTGTCGCCGTTCTCCGCGTCGGACTGCATGATCACCGACAGATCGAACCGTCGCGCCATCTTCGGGAAACGTCCCGAGGTGCCGTAGGCGGTCTCGAGCAGATGATGCTCGGCGGACACGCCCTCGCGCTTGCACGCGGCTTCGAACTGCGCGACCGCCGCGGCCGCCGCTTCTTCGCTCGCCGCCAACATCTTGCTGAGCACATCGGACGGGAAGTCCGGCATGGTGAAGCTCGGCAGCGAATCATAGGCGAAGCAGCAGCCGGCCACATGGGCGTCGAACATCCGGGCGAGGCCGATCGCAATGTCGGTGATCTGCTGGCGCTCCTTGCTACGTTCGAGATTGACGATGAGATCCTTGATCATGTCGCGCTCCCCGGCTGCGTGTTGTTGGATTTGATTCGAACTGGTCGTGAGGGGGCCGTGACGATCGCCGACGGCCGATCTTCGAACTTTAGCACCGCCTTTGTTCCAGACCGATGAAGATCGGGCAATGCTGATCTTCCGCAGTGGTGGTCATCCGTTGTCGCGTGCCGTTTTGTCGGCGGGCTCGACCCGCTGCCAGCCTTCGGCGCCGAGCAGCGGCACGAAGCGGACGTCGCCGAGACGGTCTTGCTTGAAATCGGCTTCGCCGAGCCGCGTCAGCCGCACCAGTTGCTGGGCGTGCTGATCGGCTCCAACCGGCATCACCAGGCGGCCGCCGATCTTCAATTGCGCCTTCAGTGAGTCCGGCACCTGCGGTCCGCCGGCTGCGACCACGATGGCGTCGTAGGGGGCGTCCGGCGGCCAGCCGCGGGTGCCGTCGCCCTGATGCACGTGGACATCAACGTAGCCGAGTTCGGCAAGCTTGGCCGCCGCAGTATCCGCCAGCGTGGCGATGCGCTCGACCGTGGCGACGTGTCCGGCGATCTCGCCCAGCACCGCAGCGGCGTAGCCGGAGCCGGTACCGATCTCGAGCACATTGTCGCCGCCCTGCAGCAGCAGCGCTTCCATCATCAGAGCCACGATGTAGGGCTGCGACATCGTCTGCTCGCCGGCGATCGGCACCGGAGCGTCTTCGTACGCCAGATCGCGCATCGGTTCGGGCAGGAAGGCTTCGCGCGGCACCTTGCGCATCGCGGCGAGCACCCGCGGATCATGCACGCCGCGCGCAACGATCTGGCGCTCGACCATCAGCTCGCGCAGCACCGCGAACGATCGCCCGTTCAGCGGCGGCGGGATTCCCGAAGCTGGAGACGTCATCGCCATCCCCTCTGCTTGCTCTTGGCCAAGCCTGACCGGCCGGGCTGCGGGCAGTCTAGGAGAGAGCAACGGCCGACCGATTGACCGGCGTCAACGTCATCCCACACGACGCGAGCTTGCCGCAATCGGGTGCGAGCGTGACATCGGTGGCGCCGCAGCAGCGCCGCGAGGGAGGGCGCGCGTGCCTTATGGATCCACCGACGATCTTCCGCCGGGGTTGCAGGTGCGGCTGCCGCTGCATGCGCAGGAGATCTACATCGCGGCCTTCAA
Organism: Rhodopseudomonas sp. WA056; assembly: GCF_010906995.1. Taxonomy (NCBI): domain Bacteria; kingdom Pseudomonadati; phylum Pseudomonadota; class Alphaproteobacteria; order Hyphomicrobiales; family Nitrobacteraceae; genus Rhodopseudomonas; species Rhodopseudomonas sp. WA056. Next base: position 10,565 of record NZ_QPFS01000109.1, read on the forward strand.
CAACGCCTTCGCCGAATACCAGGACCGCGGGCCGGACGAGCAGGAAGCCACCGCACATCGCGTCGCCTGGGCCGCGGTGAAGAAGCAATACCGCAAGCAGGGCGAAAACTGGGTGGCACGCGAGCGGAGCTGACCCGCTCCGCTTTGATCGATCCGCGCAAGCGCAATATAACCGAACGCATCCGATCTCCGACCCGGGAGGCCCGTGATGGATGCGATGGTGCTGACGGCGCCGGGCACGCCGCTGCAATGGCAGCAGCGCGACACCCCGCACCCGGGCGACGGCGAAGTGCTGGTGACGGTGAGCGCCTGCGGCGTCTGCCGCACCGATCTGCACGTCGTCGACGGCGAACTGCCCAACATCCGCTATCCGATCATCCCGGGCCACGAGATCGTCGGCCGCGTTGCAGCGGTCGGCGCCGGCGTCACCACCCACCGGATCGGCGACCGCGTCGGCATTCCCTGGCTCGGCCACACCTGCGGGGTGTGCCGCTACTGCCGCAGCGGCATGGAAAACCTGTGCGACGCGCCGCTGTTCACCGGCTACACCCGCGACGGCGGCTTCGCGAGCCACGCCATCGCCGACGCGCGCTACGCATTTCCGCTCGGCGAACAGGGCGACGACGTCGCGATCGCGCCGCTGTTGTGCGCCGGGCTGATCGGCTGGCGCTCTCTGGTGATCGCCGGACCGGCGGAGCGGCTGGGCATCTACGGCTTCGGCGCCGCCGGGCACATCGTGGCACAGGTGGCGCGCTGGCAGGGTCGGCAGGTTTACGCCTTTACTCGTGGCGGCGACGTCGCCGCCCAGGAGTTCGCCCGCAGCTTAGGGGCGGTATGGGCCGGCGCGTCGGAAGAGCTGCCGCCCGAGCCGCTCGACGCCGCGATCATCTACGCGCCGGTCGGCGGCCTGGTACCGGCGGCGCTGAAGGCGGTGCGCAAGGGCGGCCGCGTGGTCTGCGCCGGCATCCATATGAGCGACATCCCGAGCTTTCCGTATGATCTGCTGTGGGAGGAGCGCCAGCTCGTCTCGGTCGCCAATCTGACCCGGCAGGACGGCGTCGATTTTCTCGACGTCGCAGCGCGGGCCGGCATCAGAACCGAGACCCACGCCTTCCCGCTGCGCGACGCCGGCGCCGTGCTCGGCAAACTCCGCGCCGGCGAACTGCTCGGTGCAGCGGTGCTGGTGCCGTAGCAACGCTTCGCCCCGTCATCGGCTTCGCCTCCTCGCAATGGCGAAGCGAACGCCTAGATGACTAATCGAGGAGGCCCTGATCATGTCCGACCAACTGGTGGTGTGTACGCATTGCGGCGGCGTCAACCGGCTGCCGGAGCAGCGCCCGGCGCTCGACGGCAAATGCGGCAAGTGCGGCGCCAGACTGTTCGAAGGCCACCCGGCCGACGTCAGCGGCGAACTGTTCGACAAGCAGGTATCGCGTAGCAGCGTGCCGGTGCTGGTCGATGTCTGGGCGCCGTGGTGCGGCCCGTGCCGGGCGATGGCGCCGGCCTACGAGCAGGCCGCGCGCGAGCTGGAGCCGAACGTTCGCCTGATCAAGCTGAACTCCGACAACGAACAGCAGATCGCCGCCCGGCTCGGCATCCAGGGCATCCCGACCATGATCCTGTTCGAGAACGGCCGCGAGCGTGCCCGCACCTCGGGCGCGATGCCGGCACAGCAGATCGTGCGCTGGGTGCGGCAGCATCTGCCGGCGTGATCAGACCGCCGGCAGCGGCAGCGGGCCGCTGAGCTTGTAGCTGCGCATCGCAAACGAGGTGCGGATGTCACGCACCGTCGGCAGCGCCAGGAGGCCGCGCAGCACGGTCGCCTCGTAGCTGGCGATGTCCGGCACCACCACTTCGAGCAGGAAGTCGCTGTCGCCGGACACCAGATGGCAGGCGATCACCTCCGGCATGGTCTGCACCGCCGCAATGAAGCTCTCGGCATTGTCGCGGGAATGCCGCTCGACCCGAATGAAGGCGAACGCCGTGACCGCCAGCCCGACCGCGGCGCGATCGACCAGCGCCCGGTAGCTCGCCAGCACGCCGGCCTGCTCCAGCAGCTTGACCCGCCGCGAGCACGGCGACGGCGACAGCCCGACCTTCTCGGCCAGCACGATGTTGGGAATCCGGGCGTCGGCCTGCAGCTCGGCGAGGATCTTGAGGTCGATTGCATCCAAAGCAATCTTGGCAGGATTGGTCATATGCTGCGCAGCAATGTAGCGATGATTGCCAAATCGTAGCGTCAGAATGGCATGATTGGCAAGTTCGGCGGCGGCAATCGGGCCATACTGGCCACGAAGGAGCCCCGCCATGACCGAATCCGCCCCCTTGCCCGGCTTTGCCACCACCGCGATCCACCACGGCTACGACCCGCTCGCGCATCACGGCGCACTGAACCCGCCGTTGTTCCTCACCTCGACCTACGCCTTCGCCAGCGCTGCCGAGGGTGCCGCACGGTTCGCCGGCGAGGCCGAAGGTTTTGTGTATTCGCGGGTCGGCAATCCGACCGTGGCGGTGCTGGAAAGCCGGCTGGCGGCGCTGGAGGGCGGCGAGGCCGCGCTCGCCACGTCGTCTGGCGTCGGCGCCCTGACGGCGCTGATCTGGACGCTGCTGCAGGCCGGCGACCGTATCGTCGCCGACCAGATGCTGTATGGCTGCACCTTCGGGCTGTTCGAGCATCACCTGCCGCGGTTCGGCATTCAGGTGACGTTCGCGGACCTGACCGAGCCCGCCAACCTGCAGGCCGCGCTCGCGCCCAACACCCGGCTGGTGTTCACCGAGACTCCGACCAATCCGAACATGCGGCTGGTCGACATCGCCGCCTGCGCGGAGATCTGCCGGCGCGCCGGAATCCGCCTGGTCGTCGACAACACCTATTGCACGCCGTATCTGCAACGCCCGCTCGACCTCGGCGCCGATCTGGTCACCCATTCGGCGACCAAATATCTCGGTGGCCACGGCGATCTGCTGGCCGGCGCGGTGGTGGGGCAGAAGGAGATCATCGATCAGCTCCGCTTTGTCGGCATCAAGGAGCTGAACGGCGCCTGCATCTCGGCGTTCGACGCCTTCCTGATCCTGCGCGGCTTGAAGACTCTGAACCTCCGCATGGACCGCCACAGCGCCACCGCCGCAAAGCTCGCGCACGACCTCGAGGCGCATCCCGCCGTCACCGCGGTGTACTACCCCGGCCTCGACAGCCATCCGCAGCGCAAACTCGCGCAGCGGCAGATGCGCGCCATGGGCGGCAGGATCGCGCTCGAACTGAAAGGCGGACTGGACGCCGGCCGCAGCTTCATGGACCGCGTGAAACTTGCCACCCGCGCCGTCAGCCTCGGCGACGCCGAGACCCTGATCCAACACCCCGCCAGCATGACCCACGCCACCTACGATCCCGCCGAACGCGCCCGGCACGGATTCACCGACGGGCTGATCCGAATCTCGGTGGGGCTGGAGGACTACGAGGATCTGCGGGAGGATTTGCTGGGGGCTTTGTGAAGTACGCGACCCAGGGCGATCCGGCCAAGCACACTCGAACGTGGCGGAATTGGAGGCGGCATTCTGATTTCGGCAGGACGCGGCCCCATCCGGTTTCGGTTCAGGTTCACGCAAATTATACCACGATCCAGCGCGCTCCGATCCCGTGGAAACTTGCCGCTCTGCTACCCAACCGCTTCATGTTACCATTTTACGTGGTGTGGCTTGGTGTTTGGTGGGGAAGATGGCCGTTCGTGGAGCGTCATTGCGGCAGCCATACCCACGAGAACCGCGGGGGTGGCATCAGGAGTGGTCGCTGCGCCGGGCGATGAGGATGGCGCGCGTCGCGTATTGGGAGTCGCACAGCGCCGCCGAGACCGACTTCTGGATGTCGCCCGAATTCGCCTCCCTCTACGACTTCCAAACGCCCGATGGGTCCGTTCCGATTGCGGCGATGTGTGAACGTGACCTGACCGAAAGCCGCGATGTTCTGCAGGCCCATTACGCCGCATGCTGGGCAGAGGGGCGGCCCTTTGCGGTGGAGACGAAACTTCCGAAGCCTGATGGCAGTCCGCTTGATTGCGTGGTGCACGGCGAACCGGAATTCGATTCGAACGGGCAGGTCCAGCGGGTGTTCGGCGTGGTTCGGGACGTCACGCCGGAAACGTCCGCTCTTCGGCAACTCGCCGAGAGCGAACAGCGTCTCGCGGATTTCGTCAGCACCGCTTCGGACTGGTGTTGGGAAAGCGGTCCCGACCATCGGCTGCTGCCCTATCCCAAATCAGTCGATGGCAATGCAGCCCTGCAATCCGTCGCGTCCGGCGGAAGGGCGCGATGGGAGCTGTCTTACGCACCCGAAGAAGAAGACTCCATGGCCTCGCACAGGGCGGACATGGAAGCTCATCGCCCTTTCCGTGACTTTGTCTACACATCGATTGGAAACGATGGATCGCGTGTTAGTATCTGCACCAGCGGCAAGCCGATCTTTGCCGATGACGGGAGATTCCTCGGCTATCGCGGCACCGCGAGCGATATCACCCAGCTCGAGGCTGCTCGAACCTTGCTCGACCAGCGTACGGGGGCTCTGGAAGAGGCTCATCGGCTCGGCAAGATAGGGACCTGGTATCATCGGCTGGACACCGGCCGAACCGTCTGGTCGCCCGAGCTCTATCAACTGCTCGGCTTGGAGCCTGATGCGTTCGAGCCGACCTACGACGGCACGAAGGCTTACTTTCTGGACGACGATGCCGAACGGTTACTGAAGATCCAGAAGCGGGTTCTGCGCAGCAGCAAGACCGAAGCCACGGACATCCGTGTCCTGCACACCGACGGCGCGCCGCGCGATCTGGCGATCATCTGCAAGGCCGAGACCTCCAACGGCAAGGTCATCGGCCTGATCGGCACCGCTCAAGACGTCACAGAGCGCAAGGAGGCCGAGCGGCGGCTGGAGCAGCTCGCTTATACCGATCCTCTGACCGGACTCGCCAATCGTGCGCTCTTTAAGCGCCAACTCGTGGATCTGTTCGAGAAGCCCATTTCGGAAAGCGAACAGAACGCGCTGCTGCTGATAGACCTCGACCGATTCAAGGAGGTCAACGATTCCCTCGGCCATTCCACCGGCGACGCCTTGCTGATTCATGTGGCGGGAGTGTTGCGGCAGGAGCTGGATCCGCAAGCCTTCATCGCCCGGATCGGCGGCGACGAATTCGCGGTACTGACCAACAGTCCAACGACGTCTGCCGAAGCAACGACCGCCCTTGCCGATCGATTGATCGCGAAACTGTCGATCCCGGTCGAGCTTGCCGAAGGCGAAGCCTGCATCGGCGCCACCATCGGCATCGCCATCTTGCCGGAGCACGGCGCAACCGCCGAGAAGGCCTCGCGCAACGCGGACCTTGCGCTCTACATGGCCAAAGAAGCCGGACGCGGCCGGGCGCTGCTGTTCGAACCGATCTACGCCGAGGCGGTCGACCAGCGGCTCGACCTCGGCCGGCGCCTGCGCCACGCCGTCGACAGCGGCGGCCTCGAAACGCATTACCAGCCCCAGATCGATCTGAAGACGGGCCGGGTCATCGGCTTCGAAGCGCTGCTGCGCTGGAGCCACCCCGAACGCGGACCGATTTCGCCGGCGGAGTTCATTCCGATCGCCGAAACCACCGGCCTGATCGTCGACCTCGGCCACTGGGTGCTCCGCGATGCCTGCCAGCAGATGCGCGGCTGGCTCGACGCCGGATTGCCGGCCAGGACCATTTCGGTGAACGTGTCTCCGGCTCAGATCTGGAACGGCGATTTCGAAAAAGTCGTGGCCACGGTGCTTGCCGAGACCGGTCTGCCGCCGGAACTGCTCTGCCTGGAGCTGACCGAAAATCTGTTCGTCGATCATACCAAGCAGAAAGTCAGCACGACGCTTGCGGCGCTGTCGAAGCTGGGCATCGGGCTCGCGCTCGGTG
>NZ_QPFS01000010.1:0-65203 GCF_010906995.1 Rhodopseudomonas sp. WA056
CTCTTCTTCAGCAGCGTCGTCCGCAGATTCTTCGGGCTCGGCCGCATGTCTCGCCCCTTGGGCCGGCCGTGCTCGTCGATGACCGTCGCCCAGCCGCCGAGCAGCACGACGTCGGGATGGGCTGCCATGTAGTCGACCTGGCGCGCCAGCCGGTCGGGCAGCGCGACATCGTCGGCGTCGAGCCGGGCGATCAGCGGGGCGCGGGCCGCGGCCAGACCGCGATTGAGCGCGGCCACCAGCCCGTCACGTTGCTGCTTCAGCACGACGATCCGCGGGTCGCCGGCCGCCGCTTCGGCCAGAATAGCGGGCGTGGCGTCAGTGGAACCGTCGTCGATCACCAGCAATTCGAGACCGGTCAGCGTCTGATTCCGGATGCTGCAGATCGCCTCGGCGAGCCAACGCTCGCCGTCGCGGACCGGCATGATCACCGAGACCTGGGGTTGCTCCGGCGGCACGCCATTCCCTCATCGCTCTGGCCGACCTTCGCGGGCGGCAGAGGAACTTAGACTCCGCCGGAGAAGGCAATGCAAGCGGCCGGCATTGACGCTGCGGACTCCGACCCGCTAGACCCGCGTCCCAGCGCTTCCGGCGCGGCCGGATCAACAAACGACGGACAGCACCTTGGATCAGACTGCCGACCGGCACGATCAGCCCTGGCTGTGGATGGACGTCTCGACCAGCGCGCGGGCGCGCTCAGGCCAGATGAACGGCACGCTCCGCGTTGAACAAAGTTACATCCGTGCGCTGTCGGCCGAAATGGCGGCAACGCTCAGGTTCTGCCGCTTCGACCCGCTGCGGCGCGATTACGTCGCGGTGGCTGCGCCGCCCGATCTGAGCGGCAAGCCGGTCGCGAGCAAGCCGAAATCCAGGTCGAGCAGCGGGATCGCCGCCACCCTGAAGCCGATCGGCAAGTCGGTCGAGCGGGCGGTCAAGACGGCGGTGCGAGGCGCGACCGCCTCGTTGCTGCGCAAAGCCAGCCACACCGAGCCGCTGCCGAAACTGGGCGGGGGCGGGCTCGGTGAAGTGCTGTTTCTCGCCGGCGAGAACTGGTCGCGGGTGGATTTCGCGGCCGTCGCGCGGATGCGCCGCGAGCGCGGCACCAGGGTCGCGGCGCTGTGCCAGGACTTCATCCCGGCGGTGGCGCCGCAGTTCTTTGCCGGCGGCGATTTCGTCGCGAAGTTCGATGCCTATGCACAGTTCCTGATTCAGGAAGCCGATCTGGTGGTGTCGATTTCGGAGGCGACCAAACGCGACATCCTCGGTTATGCGCAGCGCCACGGCGGGATGCGCGGCGATGTCGAGATCGTGCATCTCGGCGCCGATATTCCGGCGCCTCAGACGGCGCGGCGCCCTGCGGCTCTCACCGGCGCCCAGGCCGCACGCTTCGTGATCAGCGTTTCGACGATCCAGTCGCGCAAGAATTTCGACCTGTTGTACCACCTCTGGCGCCGGCTCACCGAGCAGAACACGCCGAATCTGCCGACGCTGGTGATCGTCGGCCAACCGGGATTCGGCAGCACCGATCTGCTGTGGCAGATCGCCAATGATCCGGTCACCGCGAACTCGATTCTGCACCTGCCGCGCGCCGGCGACGACGAACTGGCGTGGCTGTATCAGCAATGTCTGTTCACGCTGTACCCATCGTTCTACGAGGGGTGGGGGCTGCCGGTGTCTGAAAGCCTCGCATTCGGAAAGTACTGCCTCGCTTCCGACGCGTCGTCGCTCCCGGAAGCCGGTGCCGGCCTGGCGCGCCATCTCGATCCGTTCGATTTCGTCGCCTGGCGAGACGCCGTTCTTGACCTGATCGCGGCGCCCGAGCAACTTGCCCGTTACGAAGCAGCGATCCGCGCCGGCTATCGCCCGGTGACCTGGGCTCAATCGGCGACGCGGCTCACCGAGGTGTTGCGCGGTCTGGCCGCGACGGGGTCTGCTACTCACCCCAGATAGAGGTTACATGGTAACTACCGTCGCCCATCCGTCGCCGAATTCGGCGTTCGACCGGAGCCGTGCCTGGCTGTCGGCAGTCAGAGCGCCGGAGCGGCTGTTCGTATTGGCGATGTGCCTGATGTATGTGATGCACAGCATCTGGCTGGCACGCACCGTGCTGTGGTTCCTGGTGCTGCCGACGCTGCTGATCACGGCGCTGCCGCTGCGCAACTTCCTGCCGATCGTGAAGTCCGGCGTGTTCGTCGCCTCGACAGGGTTTCTCGCGGTGATCATCGTCACCTCGCTGCTCGGCGACGGCGTTTCGGGCGCGCTGTTGTGGAAGAACCTGCGCTACGTTGCGGCAGTGTTGGTGTTCGTCGCCATCGTGACCTATCTCGCCAGCCGTCGCGATGGGGATTTTCTCAGATTGCTGTTTCTCTGGTTGGCGCCGGTGGCGGCCTTTGCCGCGATCCGCGATATCGGCTCGTTCAGCAATTGGTCGCTGTCCGCGATGCTCTCGATGCGGCTGGAGGGCACCAAGGGGCTGAGCCTGTACTACAATTCCAACGTCGTCGGCCTGATCTACGCGATGCCGTGTGTCGGTGCGGTGGCGATCATGGCGACGCGCCGGCTGCGTTTCTGGCAATTTGTGTTGCTGTTTGTTTCTGCACTGGTGCTGCTGGCCGCAGTGCTGCTTTCGGGCAGCCGAGGTTCGCTGATGGCAGCGCTGGCCGGTATCGGCGTCGCAGTGCTGCTCGCGGCCAATTGGCGGGTCGCTGCGGCGGTCGCCGCACTGCTGGCGATCGCGCTGGTTGCCGCGCTGCTCACGCCGCTCGCGGGTGAATTGGTGCAGCGGAGGGACAGTCTGCGCTTCGAGCTGTGGCCAGTCTATCTGCACATGGTGACGTTGAAGCCGTGGCTCGGCTACGGTCTTGCCTTCGACACCCGAGTGATCTTGCCGAGCGGCACCGAAGTGATGAACGGCCACAACATCTTCATGTGTGCAGCGGTCCGCGGCGGCGTCGTCGCGGCTCTGGCGCTGGCAGCGGTTGTTGTGGCTTCGACGGCGAGCGGGTGGCGGGCATTTCGCAGGTCGGGAGAAGTCACCGCGCTGGCGCTGCTCGCGGCCGCTCTGGCGGCGAGTTCAGTCGATTACGAGATTCTCCCGAGCGATCTCAGCTATCTCTACATCCTGTTCTGGTTGCCGGTGGCGATCTGCCTCGGCGCTGCGCTGGCGACGACGGTGCGAGTTCCCTCCCGACGCGCTGCGGACCCGCCCCTCGACATCGCCGCGTCATAAAATCGATCGCGATCCGCCGCGCTCTGCTCACTGGATTGCCGGATCGATCCGCCATATTGTGGTCTCATCGCGATGTTTCAGGTGTTGCTATGATCTCACATCGACCGACTACACATCGACCGATCCGATTAGTCGCGCGGGCCGCTGCTGCTGCCTTCGCACTGTTGCTATCCGCGGCCGCCCCGTCGGTCGCCGCGGAACCGACCGCCGCCGGCCTGTGGCAACGCACCGACACCGGCAAGCCCGGCGGCAAGCCGGTGGTCTGGGTGCTGATGCTCGATCGCGGCAACAACATGTACGAGGGCGTCGTCGCCAAGAGCTTTCCGCAGGCCGGACAGCCCAACCTGACGGTCTGCGAGGAGTGCGAGGACGACCGCAAGAACCAGCCGATTCTCGGTATCTCGCTGATCCGCGATATGAAGCGGAAGGGCCGTGTCTATGAGAACGGCAACATCCTCGATCCGCGCAACGGCGATGTGTGGAAGGCGATGCTGACGGTCAGCCCCGATGGCCAGACCCTGACACTGCGCGGCTATCTGATGACGCCGGCGCTCGGCCAGGACGAGGACTGGTTCAGGCTGCCCGACGCTGCGATCTCGCAGCTCGATCCGGAGATCGTCGCCAAGTTCATGCCCGAGCAGGCCGCCACCCAGGCGGCGCAAGCCGGCAAACCGGCCGCCGCGCCGGGAACGGCCGGGAAGGCCAAGGCTCCGCCGGCCCCAGCCCCGAAGGGCGGCGCAATGGCGCCGGCCCCGGCGAAGTGAAGCGCAAGCCAAACGACGTCTGTTTCTGAGGATTGCGGCGAACAAACAAAAAAGAGCGCTCTCGGAATGAGGGCGCTCTTTTTTGTTGGTTGCTGTCCTGCTCGGACCCACGGGAGCCCGAGTCGATCATTTCAGGTCTGAACCATCCGAAGCTGAGCGCTTCTACTCGGTGGTCGCCGGAGCCGTCACCGCCGGCGGCGGCAGCGGCTGGCTCACCACGTCGGGGCCGCCGGGCTGCAGCGACAGCACCGCCTCGACCGCCGGCACCGCAGCGTCGGCCATCGCGGCGTGGCCTTCGGCGGTCGGATGAATCGCGCCGCCGTACACCGCCGAGACCACGCCCCAGGTCGCGTCATGGATGTCGGCCGGCTGGATCGCTGCGGCGAGACCCTGCGGATAGGTCATCGCGGCGAAGTAACTGTCGTTGGCGTCGCGGATCCAGCGGGCACGCGGCAGGTAAGCACGGTAGTTGCTGGCGCCGGCGCCGCAGGTCATCGGCGAGTTGCCGGCGGTGACGATGTCGGCGTTGAAGCTGGTGCCGTTCTGCGAGAAGCAGGCGCGATCGAATTCGGGATCGGTGGCGGCGCGGGCGCAGAAGCCGTGATCGGCGAAGGCCCGCTGATGGCTGTCGACGAAGGTCATCCGATCCGACGACGGATCGCGGCACAGCACCCCGTTGGAGCATTGCGCCAGATCCTTCAGCCGCGGCAGGAATTCGTTGTCGACGAACGAGGAGACCGCTCCGAGCCGGGTCGGATCGGCGTTGAACGAGGGATGGATGTCGAAGCCGGCCGGGCCGCCCGGGCACGGCGTGCCGCGATTGGATAGTGCGGGGTTGCCGTAGGCGACATAGACCACGCGCGATAGATCCCCGACCATCGGCTTCAGCGCCTCGCGCAGCCGCGCGAAATCCCGTGGCAGGGTGCGGGCCAGCGCGGTGCGCGATTCCTCGACCGAGCCGATCACGCCGGAGCGGCGGAACAGCGCCCGCTCGGTCGGCGAGTCGACGATGACGTCGGCCACGAGGCCCGAGAAGTTGATGTCGTTGGCGCCGATCGACAGCAGCACCAGGTCGAGATTGCGGTCCGGCTGACGGCGGTGCACCGCGGTGAGCGCGGCCCGCAGTTCGCCGAGCTGGCCGTCGACGCTGCCGGGACACGAGGTACCGGATTTGGTGCGGATGCACTCGCGGGCGCGCTGCGAGCCGAACAGCCCGTCGGTGATGGTGGCGCCGGTGCAGGCGAGCGGCAGATAGGTGACCGCGATGTGCGGGTGGCGGACCGCGAGCGCCAGCGCGGTGCGGGTCTGGTAGCTGTACAGCGAGCGGTGGCAGGCGGCGTTGAACCAGGTCGCCGAATAACGCTGCCAGTTCGCCAGTGTGTCGGGCGCCTCGCAGGCGCGGCCGCCTTTGAAGCCGGCCCGGCTCGGCCGGTAGAACTGGCCGATGCCGCTGCCGAGATACGACTTGAAGCAGAAGCCCTCGTCCGACAGCGCGATGGCGCGGTCCGGATTGCCTTCGCCGGAGCCGATCGAGTCGCCGAGGCCGGCGATGAAGAAATCCCGCACCATGATCTGGGTGGTGACGCGCAGCGGCGCATCCGCACCGCTGGTAATGTCGACGGAGGCGATCGTCGGCTTGCCGTAGCGGGCGCGGAAATTGATCGGCTCGGCGCAGTCCTGGGTGGCGTTGCGCGGACCGTCGCCGTCGTCGAACGTCCAGGCGCAGATCGCACCGACCGGGATCGCGCCGGCGAGCCGCACCGTCACCGGATGCTCGGTCGGGGTGAGGTAGCTTTCCTTGACGCCGTCACGGGTGCAGGGCTCGTTGACCCGGCCGGCGAGATCGATGCACAGCCGGTTGACGACGTTGCGGGCCCAGCCGCGGCCTTCGCTCTGCCGGCCGAGGGTCTGCTCGGACGCTAGCACCGTCAGGCCGGACAGCGCCTCGACCTGCTCGCGGAAGTCGCGCTCCTCGCGAAACAGCCGGAAGCGGTTGCGCACCTCCCAATCGATCTGGATCGAGCCGTCGGTGACCGGCACCGCCGTGATCGGCGGTGCTGCCGGCTGAGCCGCGCCCGGCGGGGCGGAAGCCGCGGGCTCGGAGCCGCCGAGCAACGGCGCCTGGGCGAGGGCGGGAGCGATCGGGGCGCCTGCCGCGCCGGTCAGCAGCAGCAGCAACGCCAGTGAGCGGATACGAGACATCGTGAACACGCGGCCATGAGCGATTTCGGTCAATGACGCTGCGGTTGAGGCCAAAATATGGGGCCCCGGCTGCTGCGGCGAGCGAATTTCGCGGTCAGAGCTTGGACGAACGCTGGGCCACCTGCCCGACCGGCGCGTGCGCCGGTGCAGCGGCGGTTGCGGCGTGACCGTTGCCGTTGCGGCGCTCCTGCCACGGCTTGATCACGCTGAGCCAGATCTCGCGCAGCCCCATGATCGAGATCGCGATCCCGAACGGCAGCAGGAAATACAGCACGCGGTAGATCAGCAGCGTGGCGATGATGTCCTCGCGGGCGAACATCGGCAGCGCAACCAGCATCGCGGCGTCGAACACGCCGAGGCTGCCGGGGGCGTGACTGGCGAAGCCGAGCAGGGTCGCAAGGATGAACACCACCGCCAGCGACACATAGTCGATATAGGGCTCGGCCGGCATCAACAGGTACATCGCCAGCGCGCAGAACCCGAGATCGACCACGCCGATCAGCACCTGCACCAGCGTCAGCTTGGCCGACGGCAGCACCACCTTCCAGCCGTTCTGGCCGAGTTCGCGGCGCTTCTTGCCGGTCGCCAGCCAGACGAAATAGGCGGCGATGCCGGCCAGACAGGCGACACCGATCAGCCGGTTGATCTGGTCGGGCAGCAGGTCCATCGCGCTGGCCGCGGCCGGGTGCCAGATCATGCCGATGCCGAGCACGAACAGATTGCCGAGCCAGAACGTCAGACCGGAGATGAAGCAGATCTTGGCGACGTCGATCGCCGACAGACCGTAGTCCGAATAGATCCGGAACCGGATCGCACCGCCGGTGAACACCGTGGCGCCGAGATTGTGACCGATGACGTAGGAGGTGAACGACGACAGCGCCGCGATGCGGTACGGCACGTGCAGCTTGCCGATCGTTCGCAGGGCGAAGAAGTCGTAGAACGTCAGGGTGCAGAACGCCCCCACCACGCACAGCGCCGCCAGCCCGATCTGGGTCGGGCTCTTCTCGGTCAGCGCGGTCAGAATGATGGTGTGATCGACCCCCTTGAGGGTACGGATCAGCGACGTAATCGCGAAGCCGATAATCAGGATGCTGGCGACGATACCGACCCGTTTCCAGCCGATATACGTCTTGAAGCCACGCCCCAGCGCGCTCAGCAGTCGATGCATTCGTCCTCCCGGCGGGGCGGCAACGCGACGGACACCGCCCGCAGCACCACATTGCTACCGGCATCCGACTTACTCATCCGCGCAATTCCTTAGGGCATAAATACCCCGTCGTGCAATCCGCCGTACTGTCACGCGCGGATCGCCACATCGATGAGACGACCGGCAGGATGCGCCCTTGACGTGACGCAAATGAGCCGGTCGACGGCTGCATGGCCGCCCCGAAGAGCCGCCATATCGGCCGCCCGCTGCCATATAGGCGCCTCGCCCGGTGCGCGCCATTGCGACGGCTTGCCCGGTCTGATCCGGAACGAACGTTCGCTGTCGCTGGTTAACGCCCCGACGGCCGCGGCAGGGCTTGCCCAGCGCCCGCCGGGCGCAACGAGAGAGGATCGGCAATGGGACTTTTCACTAAAGACATCAAGACGATGGATGATCTGTTCGTGCATCAGTTGCAGGACATCTACTACGCCGAGAAGCAGCTTCTGAAGGCGATTCCCAAGATGGCCGACAAAGCCTCGGATCCGATGCTGAAACAAGGGTTCCTGACGCATTTCGACGAGACCAAGGGCCACGTGAAACGGCTCGAGCAGGTCTTCGAAATGCACGGTGTCCAGCCCAAGGCGGTCGATTGCCCGGCGATCGACGGCATCATCGAAGAGGCCGATGAGACCGCCGGCGAAGTCGAGGACAAGAAGGTGCTCGATGCGGCGCTGATCAACGCCGCCCAGGCGGTCGAACACTACGAAATCGTGCGCTACGGCAGCCTGGTTTCGTGGGCCAAGCTACTCGGCCGCAACGATTGTGCAGCGGTGCTGCAAAAGACGCTGGACGAAGAGAAGGCGACCGACAAGAAGTTGAACACCCTGGCGGAGAGCCAGATCAATCTGCGGGCTGCCGGTTGAGTTACGACGGCGATGTGACGCTTCGATGAGGCCAAAGGCCGCGCGGATCTCCGGGCGGCCTTTGGTGATTCCGGCTGCCCGAGCCGGGCCTCGATGCTCAGGTTTTGCGCAAGGCGAAATATGCGCCGCAGAATGCCATCGCGGCGCCCAGCAGCAGGGTCGCCAGGCCGGCGATCACGCCTGCCGCGCTCGGTACCGCCGATGGCGCCGATGCGGCCCGGCCGGCGGCCGCGAGCACCAGCACCCCGACCGCAATCAGGAACTGGCGCAGCTTCGGCGGGATCTGGCCGGCGACCGCATGGTCCATCAGCCGCGCCGTGAAGTAACCACCGGCGAAGCCGCCGGTCGCCACCAGCCACCAGGCCAGCGCGGCGCTCGCCGGCATCAAGCTGCCGGAATCGCTGCGCCACAACCCGCCGAGATCGAGGCCGACGCTCTGCCCGAGCATGTGAAGCGCCAGCGCCAGCAACAGGCCGGAGACCAGCGCGCCGGCGAGGATCAGGCGGCGGGGATATGGGGTGGCTTCGGTATTCGGCATGGTTCGGTCCGGCGTGAGGCCGGATTGTAGAAAACCCGGCCTTTGCCGACAAGTTGCCGTTCCCGCTTCGATCGCGGTGGGCTGAACGCCGCATTGCGTCGCCGCCCGCGCTCCGGCAATGACGGCGAACCGGCAGGGGGCTTTCAGCGTGACGTCACGATCCGACCCGAGCAGCGACCACGGCGAACGCGGCACGGCTTACGCCTACAAGGCGTCGCTGATCGGTGCTGCGCGGCAATTCGAGCTCGGCGACGATGGCCTGATCTGGCGGGTCGGACCCAAGGCGGGGATCTGGCCCTATGCGACGATCACCAAGGTGCGGCTGAGCTATCGGCCGGTGTCGATGCAATCGCGCCGCTACCGCGCCGATATCGAGGACGCCTCCGGCGCACGGCTGCGGATTCTGTCGACCACCTGGCAGACGGTGGCGCTGATGGCGCCTCAGGACCAGGCCTACCGCACCTTCATGCTCGAGCTGCACCGGCGGATGCGCGACGCCGGCAGCCACGCCGAACTGATCGGCGGGCTGCGGCCGGCGGTGCATACTGCGGCTCTGGTGCTGATCGCCCTGGTCGCGGCGGCGCTCGCTGGTCTGCTGGCGCGCGCGGTGGCGGTGGGGTCGTGGTCCGGGGCGCTGTTTCTGGCCGGCTTTGCGGTGTTGTTCGGCTGGCAGATCGGCGGCTTCATCCGCCGCAACCGCCCGCGTCGCTACACGTTCGACGACGTGCCGAGGGATCTGCTGCCGTAGCCGCGACGGTTGGGCGAGAGCCGGGCTATTTGCCTTCCCGTACCACCAGCACCGAGCACGGCGCGTAGCGCACCACGTGGCCGGCGTTGGAGCCGAGGAAGTAGCTGCGCATTGCCGGTCGATGCGAACTCATCACGATCAGATCAGCGCCGATCGCCGCGACCTCTTCGAGGATCTCGTGATAGATTCCGCCTTGGCGGACGCTGGTCGACAGCCGCTGTGGCGGGATGGCGGAGGTGCGGGCGATCTCGGTCAGGGCCGCTTCGGCCGATTGCCGCTGCTGATCGTCGAAATCCGCCGGGACGTATTCGGCCAGCATTACCGGGGTCATCGCCAGCACGTGCAGCAGCCGGACTTTGCCGTCGTAGCTGTCGGCGAGCTTCGCGGCGGTCGTGATCGCCGGCCCGGCGAGCGCCGGATCGACCAGATCGATCGGCACGAGGATGGACTTGAACATCGCCGGAACCTCCTGATCAGCGGCAGGCGGCGCCATCGTCCTCCGTCAGCTCGCCTCGCGCAACGCTTTCGGGCTGACGAAATGCTGCAGCTTGCCGGTCCCGAACGAGGCGTCCGCCCAGTCGGCGATCGGAAAGTCGATCACCACCGCCGCAGCGGTCGGCATGCTGCCGGAGAGGTGCCGCCGCTCGGCCTCGTTGCAGGTGCAGGTGAGCGCCAGCGCCAGCTCGTGCAGGCCCGGATTGTGTCCGATCAGCATCAGCCGGTTGATGCCGGCGGATACCTCGTGGATGGCTTGCAGCAGTTGCGAGGCGCTCGCGCTGTATAGCTCCGGCAGGTACTCGACCTGCGGTTCGCTGCTCGCCGGAAACAGCTCGGACAGCACATCCCATGTTTGCCGGGTCCGGGTCGCGGTCGAGATCAGCACCTGGTCGGGCACCAGATGCTCGGCGGCGAGCCAGGCGGCGATCTCGGCCGCATCGCTCCGGCCGCGATCCTCCAGCCGCCGGTCATGGTCCTTGCCGCTCGGCGCGTCCCTTTCGGTTTTGGCGTGTCGAAGCAGGATCAGGCGGCGCATGAGTTCTTTCCAGCGGGCGGAGCTTTCGGATTAATCGGCAAGGGCGGACAGGACAAGGTGACAACCGTCCGTGCTGTCCGTATTGAACGCGTATCTCGCAAAATCGGCCCCTCGCTTGCGGATGCGCTCTTTAGGAAACGGCATGGATTTGCTCCCGACAAGTGCGACCAATGGACCGGGTGGTTTCGCTCCCGACCCCGGTGCGGAACCGCACGCGCGGCTGACCTTCGATCTCGATGTCGATCTGTGCGTGATCGGCGCCGGCCTCGCCGGTCTGTCGGTCGCGCTGGAGGCCGCGCAGGCCGGCCTCAGCGTCGCCGTGCTGGAGAGCGGGCGGATCGGCGGCGGAGCCTCGGGGCATCATCTCGGCACGGTGATGCCGGGCTACGGCGTGCCGATCGCAGACCTGATCGCGCGCGTCGGCCTCGCGCACGCCAGTGCGCTGTGGGCGTTGTCGCGCGAAGGCATGGAGATCGTCCGCGCCCGTGCCACGGAAGACGCGATGCCCGGCATCGCGCTGTCGGCCGGCGCGCTGGAAGTCTCCAACGTGGATCTCGGCGACCGCCTGGTCGAGCGATTGCAGACGCTCGGCGTCGACTTCGGTTCGGAGGTCGAGGGCTGGGCGATCGACAAGGTCCGCGACGTGCTGCGGACCGACCGCTATTTCCACGGCATCCACTACCCGACCGCGTTCCAGCTCGACGGCCGTTGTTATTTGCACGGGCTGGAGCGGCTGGCGCGGCAGGCGGGCGTGCGGATCTTCGAGGAAACTCCGGCGGTCGGCATCGACTTCTCCGGCATCCGCAAGCGGATCTTCACCCCACACGCCCGGCTGCGCGCTTCCGACATCGTGCTCGCCGGCAGCGTTCATCTCGGTGCGCCGTCGCGGCGGGTGACTGAAACATTGCTGCCGGTGTGGCGCGCAGCGGCGCTGACCGCGCCGCTCGGCGAACGCCTTGCCGAGGCGATCGCGTTCGCCGGATCGATCGCCGACACCGATGGTGTCGATCACTACCGCATCGTCGGCGGCGACCGCCTGATGTGGGCGAGCGGCGAGACCACTTTCGAGGTCGCACCGCAGCGGCTGGCGGGGATCGTCCGGCGTCGGATGCGCGCGGTGTTCCCGCAGCTCGGCGAGGTCGAGATCGCGCACTGCTTCAGTGCGGCGGTGGGGATGACGGTGCACGGCATGCCTCAGATCGGCGAGCTGCGCCCCGGTCTTTGGGTTGCAAGCGGTTTCGGCCGTCAGGGGCTTGCCGCCACAGCGATTGCCGGACGGCTGATCGCCCGGGGGCTGACCGATAACGACGAGCGCTGGAAGCTGTTTTCTCCGTTCGATCTGGTGTGGGCCGGCGGCACCATCGGTCGCATCGTCGGGCAGGGGGTGTATTTCGTCACCCGGGAGAGCGCACTCGCAGCCGGCGCGCTGGCGCGCTATCGCGAGCGCGCCGCCGCCCGGACCCGGATCCGGGACACCCGCGCCGAGGCCAAGCGGGAGGAGCGGCGGGCCCGGGTGGCGCTGTTGCGGGCTGCCGAATCTGCGAATGCCGCGCCCCCGAACGCGCCGTCGCGCCGTCCGGTCCCGCCGCCATCGGGCGAATAACTCCCGGCAGCGGCGCCGCCATGTCGCGACGCGGCCATCTCGCGACAATGTGAGCGGGCGAAAGGACTGCCGGTGTAACCTGAGACGCGGCCGGTTCGTATCTGACGGCAGTGCCGTCGGGGCGCCCGCGCCCGTCACGCAGGGAACACCACCATGATCGATCGCCGCATGCTGCTCGCTTCCGCCGCCCTTGCCGCCTTCTTCGGCTTCCGCTGGCTGCGGCCGGACGCCGCCCGCGCGGCCGAGAAGTTCGAGATCGAAAAGACGCCGGAGGAATGGCGCAAGCAACTCACGCCGATGCAGTATCACATCCTGCGCGAGGAGGGCACCGAGCGGCCGTTCTCCAGCCCGCTGCTCAAGGAGCACCGCAAGGGCACCTTCGCCTGCGCCGGTTGCGATCTACCGCTGTTCTCGTCCGATACCAAGTTCGACAGCGGCACCGGCTGGCCGAGCTTCTGGCAGCCGCTGCCGAATGCAGTAGGGGAGCGTACGGATACCACGCTGGGGATGACGCGGACCGAGGTGCACTGCCGCCGCTGCGGCGGCCATCTCGGTCATGTGTTCGATGACGGACCGAAGCCGACCGGGCTGCGCTATTGTATGGACGGCTTCGCGCTGACCTTCCACCCGGCGACGCCGAACCCGAGCTGACGCGCAACGGGTCGCGACAATCGCGTGAAAGACTTGCTTCCGCGTCTCAAACACTGCGGCTGGCGTGGGGAAGTCGCCGGCCTTCGGTTGACAATCCGAGCGTCGCTCCCGCATATCCCGGGCACATTAACATTCGGAAATGTGGCGGCCGGCCCTGATGCAACCTGTGGTGTCGCAGCCGGGGGGCTCCCGTAGCCTGCTGGCCATTCTCGCGGCGGCGATCGTTCTGCCGGTTGTTCTCGCAGCGATCGTATTTCCGACGCCGCTCTACGACACCCGTGAACTGGTCGCGTGGGGGCGCCACTTCCCGCTGATCACGCCGGTGCATCCGCCGATGATGGTGTGGGCCGGCGGCTTGGTCGACCGCCTGTTCGGTCCGTCCGGTACCGCGATCGTCGCCGCCAATCAGGTGCTGATGGTGATCGGGTTCGCGTATCTCTACGCGATCCTGCGGCTGCTGGTCGAACGCACGATGGCGATCTATCTGATCGTGCTTGCCGGCACCTCGTTCTATGCGGTGTCGGCGCCGCTGTCCTGGGCGCTCAACGCCGATATCCTGCAGCTCACCTCGTGGCCGGCGGTGATCTATCACTTCCTGCGCGCGCGGCAGAGCGACCGCTGGTCGCATTGGATCCTGCTCGGGATCTGGGCGGCGGTCGCGGCGCTGACCAAGTACAACGCCGCGGTGCTGTTTCTGGCGATGGCGATCGGCCTCGTCGCAGTGCCGTCGTTCCGGCGCTGCCTGGCTCGGCCAGGATTGTATGTGGCGGCGCTGATCGCCACGCTGCTGCTGCTGCCGCACGTCATCACCGCGCTGAAGTTCGGCAGCACCCTGGCTTATGGCGAACGCCACTTCACCGGGTTCGGCTCGTTCAGTGACAGCGCCCGACGGGTCGGACTGTTGGCGGCCGGCTACCTGCTGCTGCTGCTGCCGGGCGCGGTGATCGTCGTGGTGTCGAGCGCGCGGCGCATGATCACGGTGCGGGTACCGCGGTTCGCGGACGCAAGCGACGATCTGAAGTTCATCGTGATCGTCAACGTCGCGATGCTGCTGATTCTGCTCGGCCTGATCCTCGTGCTCGGGCTGGAATACATCGCCCGCTATGGCGCGCCGTTCTCGCTGCTGGCGGTGCCGGCGCTGGCGCCGCTGCTGCGCTGGAACGAGCCGCGCCGAAAGACCTGCGAGCGGCAGACCGGCTGGACGCTGGCGGGGCTGTACGCGGTGCTTACCGCCGCAGCGGCGATCGCCTACCTCGGGCCGGCCTCGCACAGCGGGCTGCAGGAGCCGACCGCCGATGCGGCACGCCTGATACTCGACGATTGGCGCAGCCAGTACACCTGCGGCCCGGGCTATTTCCTCGGCGACCGCCAGACGGTGTACGGCATCGGCATCGCCGCCGGTCCCGACGCCGACTCCACCACCATCCACTTCATCCCGGCGACGCGCTGGTTCGATCAGCGTAAGTTCGACGACAGGGGCGCCGTGCTGGTCTACACACTGCCACAGGTGCCGGCGCAATTCGCGGCCGCCTATCCGGGCCGGGCGATGTCCGAGGAGAAACGCATCGACGTGCCGGTGCTGCGCACCCGCAACGGCAAGACAAAAGAGTACTACTACCGGTTCGTCGCACCCAAAGCGTGTGGCAGGTAGCGTCTCGGAAAACGTTTCGGAATGGCGGGGATCAGATTTGCCCGGCGCGTCAGCCCGCCAGCGCCCGCCATTTTTCGGCGGCGTCGATCGCTGCCGGACGCAGCCCATCGGCGGGCAAACCGCGATGCAGGGCCTTGGCGTATTCGCAGATCGCCATGAAGGTCGATGAGCGGGCCTCGTCGACCTCGCAGGAGTGAACGTTGCCGGCGCCGTGGATGTAGCTGATCAATCCCTTCAGCGTCGACACTGCGGAACGCGGTTCCGCCGATTCGGTTTGGTGCAGGCAGGACAGCACCCGCTGGGCGATCTCGATCTCGGTCATGGTACGCTCTTGGGCAACGCTCGCGGACAAACATGCTCGGGCCGGAATGAGGGCCTCGATGCCACGCCCGAATGTCGGGAGAAATGATCTGGCTCAATGCGATAGCCCAACGTTCCTGAGCCGGCGATCACATTGACGCGAACGCAGCGTCCGCCGCGCAATTGCCCGCCGCAGCCCGCCGATCAGGCCCGTTCGGCCATCGCCTTGCGAAGGATTTTCGACAGATCCTCGACCGAATATGGCTTGTGCAGCAGCTCGAAGCCGTGGTCCTCCTCGGCGAGCATGTGGGCGTAGCCGGAGTTCAGGACGACCGGCAGTTCCGGCAATCGCTTCTTGATCTCACGGCCGAGCGTCACCCCGTCCATCCCCGGCATCGCGACATCGCTGAGCACCAGATCGAACCTGCGGGCGTTATCGCCGAGCAGCGCCAGCGCCTGCTCGCCGGACGAGGCCAGCACCGTCTGGTAGCCGAGATCCTGCAGCAGTTGCGTGGAGAATTCGCCGACCTCCGTGTTGTCCTCGACGACCAGGATGCAGCCGCGCTGCCGGCCGTCGACGGCGTCGCTGCCGGTTCCGTTGCGGCGTTGGACCGGCTTGTCGCTCAGCGGCAACCGCAGCGTGATGGTGGTGCCGCGTCCGATGTCGCTGTCGACGTGGATGCTGCCGCCTGATTGCTGCACGAAACCGTAGACCTGCGACAATCCGAGCCCGGTGCCGCGACCGATGTCCTTGGTGGTGAAAAACGGCTCGAAGATTCGTTCGATCTGCTCGCGCGGAATGCCGCAGCCGGTGTCGGCGATCGACACCGCAACGAAGCCGCCATGTCCGGCTGCGGTCTCTTGCGGCGTCGGCGCAGACCGGATCAGCGACACTGTGAGCCTGCCGTGGCCGTCCATCGCGTCGCGCGCATTGGCCAGCAGATTGACCAGCGCCGCATCGAACTGATTGGGGTCGGCCTCGACCGGCAACGGGCGCTCGGTGATGTCGAGATGGAACGCCGCGCGCGAGCCCAGCGCCGTCCGCAGCATGTCGGCGATTTGCTCGAGATGTGCGGCCGCATCGAATACTTCGCGGTTCTGCGCGTGGCGGCGCGCGAAGGTGAGAAGCTGGCCGGTCAGCTTGGCGGCGCGATCGGCGGTGTCGGAGATCGCATCGACGTAGCGGCGAATCCGCTCCGGTGGAAGCTCGCGCCGGCGCAGGAGATCCGCCGACGAACGGATCACCGTCAGCATGTTGTTGAAGTCATGGGCGACCCCTCCGGTGAGCTGGCCGATCGCCTCCATCTTCTGCGCCTGCCGGAACGCTTCTTCGGCCTTGCGCCGCTCCGTGATGTCGACCGCCTCGGGAACGATCGCGATCACCTTGCCTTGCGGATCGTGTACCGGGCGCATCTGGTAATCGAACCAGCGCCAGCCGCCGACCGGCAAGTTGATGTGAAGTTCGCGCCGGACCGGATTGCCGGACGCGACGGCAGCGACGTCGCTGCGGATCTGCTCCGCCATGCCTGGCGTGGCGGCGAACCACGGGGTGTCCCATACCGGTTTGCCGATGACCGCGTCGGGCTCGGTGCCGATGCCGGCCAGCGAGGTGCGATTGGCGTCGAGCACCACGCCGTCGATGTCGAGCAACGCCTGATAGGTGTAGCTCGCGGCGAAGATGGTGCGGAGTCGCGCCTCCTTCTGCTGCAGCTCGGCGGTGCGCTCCGCCACCTGCTCCTCGAGCTGTTCGTTGATGTCGCGCAGCGCCGCCTCGGCTTTCTTCTGCTCGGTGACGTCGCGAAAGTACACCGAAATGCTGTTGCCGTTGGCCGGCGTCACCCGCAATTCGAACCAGCGCCTGCTCGGCGGATCGTAGCTTTCGAACTCGCAAGCGACGCGCTCGATCATGGCGCGGCGATAGGCTCGCTCGATTTCGGTCCCGAGCAGCATCGGGTAGACGTCCCAACACACCTTGCCGATCAGCTCGCCGGCGCTGCTCCGGATCAGCCGCTCAGCGGCGGCATTGACGTAAGTGAAGCGGTACTCCTCGTCGAGCGCGATGAAACCGTCGCTGATCGACGCCAGAATGCCCTCCGCTTGCTTGCGGGCCGCCTGCGCCTCCTGGCGCAGCGCGTACTCGGTGCGCAGCGCGGTCCGCCGCAGCGCGGCGGTGTCGAGATTGGCGCGGACCCGCGTGAGCAGTTCACGGGCGCTGAACGGCTTGCTGAGATAGTCGTCGGCGCCTGCCTCCAATCCCTCCAGCCGGGCCTCCTCTCCGGCGCGCGCGGACAGGAAGATCACCGGCAGGTCGGCGAGCGCCGGGTCGCTGCGCAGTGCTCTCAGCAGGCCGAGACCGTCGAGCCGCGGCATCATCACGTCGCTGAGCACCAGATCCGGCCGGCGCTGCTTAACGGCCTCGAGCGCCGCAGCGCCGTCGCCGACTGCTTCGACCATATAGGCGTCGCCGAGCAGCCGGGCGACGTAGTCGCGCATGTCGTGATTGTCGTCGGCGAGCAGGATGTGCGGCCGATCGGCTGCCGGGGCGGTGACGAATCCGAGATCCTGCGCCCCGGAGGCTGCCGGCAGATCATCGCTGCGGCCGTCGCCGAGCCAGCCGATCGCCTCGTCGAGATAGGCCTGGGCGCGGACATTGGTCGAGACCTGCAGCGCGGCGTGACGGGGGCGGTCGGCCGGAAGGTGGGCGGCGCCGAATGGCAGCGTGACGCGGAAGATCGAGCCGCGGCCGATCTCGCTGTCGACGCTGATCGAGCCGCTGTGCAGCTTGATCAATTCCTGCACCAGTGCGAGCCCGATGCCGCTGCCTTCGATCGAGCGGCCGCGCGCGCCCTCGACCCGGCGGAACCGCTCGAACAGATGCGGAATCTCGGTGGGCGGGATGCCGGTGCCGGTGTCTCGGACCTCGACGACCGCGTGGCGGCCGTCGGCAGCGGCGCGGACGCTGATCGCAATCTCGCCGTCGAAGGTGAACTTGAAAGCGTTCGACAGCAGGTTGAGGACGATCTTTTCCCACATGTCGCGGTCGACATGGACCGGCTGCGGCAGCGGCGGCGCATCGATCACCAGGCGCAGGCCGGCGCGGTCGAGCGCGGAACGGAAATTCGACGCCAGTTCGGCCGTGAACGACGACAGATCGACCGGAGTGAAATGAGCGGTGACCCGGCCGGCCTCGATCCGGGCGAAATCGAGCAGGGTGTTGACCAGCTTCAGCAGGCGCAGACCGTTGCGGTGGGCGACGCCGAGCAGCGAGCGCTGTTCGTCCGGGATGGCGTCGCGGCCGAGCGCTTCTTCCAGCGGACTCAGCATCAGCGTCAGCGGCGTGCGGAACTCGTGGCTGACATTGGAGAAGAACGCGGTCTTGGCGCGGTCGATCTCGGCCAGCGCTTCGGCGCGGCGGCGCTCCTCCTGATAGGCGTCGGCATTTGTGATCGCAGCCGAGATTTGCCCGGCCGCCAGAGCGAGAAAGTCCTGATAGGCGGTGTCGTACAGCCGAAACGGGTTCAGCCCCGCGATCAGGAAGCCGGAGCGGCCGGTGTCGCCGCTTGCCGGGATCGGCAGCACGACCGCGCGATTCGGCGACTGGCGCCAGCCGCCGGTCGGAAACACGACGCCGAACCGGGCGTCGAGATCCGGCACCAGAACCGGCGCGCTGAGGCGGCTGGCTTCGGCGACCGGCCAGAGTTCTTCGTCGCCGGCGAGCGCCAGCGTCTGCTTGACCGCCGGGTGGCTCGCATCGATTCCGGCGGAAGCGGCTAGCTCGGCGCGGCTGCCGCCGGGCGCGGTGAGATAGATCAGCGCGAACGGCAGGTCGCGGGAATCGGTGGCGAGCGCCACCGCGCTGCGCTCGCAGGCCTGGGCCACGCTGCGGGATTCGGCGGCGCTGGCAGCAAGGTCGCGCAGCAGCGACAATTGACGTGCAGTGATGACGCGCTGGGTGTCGTCGGTATTGGCGCAGAAGATGCCGCCGGGGGAGCCGTCGTCGGTCGGAATCGGGCTGTAGGAGAAGGTGTAGTAGGTCTCCTCGGGAAAGCCGTTGCGCTCCATGATCAGGAGCTGGGCCTCCACATAAGTGCCCTCGTGGCCGCTGGTCGCCTTGGCGAGCAGGGGGGCGATGTCCTGCCAGATCTCCGACCAGACGTCCGAGGTCGGGCGGCCGAGCGCCCACGGGTGCTTGCCGCCGATGATCGACTTGTAGGGATCGTTGTAAAGATAGGTCAGCTCCGCACCCCAGCCGATCCAGATCGGCTGCTGCGACGTCAGCATGATACGGACGGCGGTCTTCAGCGCCTGGGGCCAGTTCTCCGGCGGGCCGATCGGGGTCGACGCCCAATTGAACGCGCGCATCAGTGACGCGAGTTCGCCGCGGCCCAGAAACAGACTGTCTTGGCCCGCATCTGTGCGGCCCGAGCGCCCTCCGGGCGTGTCTTCAGCCAAGTGATCCCCCGATCAACCCCTGCTGTCCCGGTTTGAAACGCGCCGGTTCGGGTTTGGTTCCCTTGGCATCCAGGTGGGGCGAATTTCGCCGGACGATCCCGGCAATTGTTGCCCGACCCGGCAAAACCGCCCTGGCACGAGCCGCCATGGTGACGGTCAATCGTTTGAAATTGTTCGGTTTTGTTCGTTGGCACGAGGCTTGCGGGAAGCGTTGCTGGATTTTGCTGTCAACAGCCGCCACGGGCGGCCGCATCGGGAGAAGTCAGTAATGGGTATTTTCGGCGCTCTCACCACGTCGGTCGCCGGCCTGCGCGCCAACTCCTACGCGCTGGAGAACATCTCCGGAAACATCGCGAACTCGCAGACCACGGCCTTCAAGCGCATCGACACCTCGTTCCTCGATCTGATCCCGCAGACGGGCAACAACCAGCAACTCGCCGGCTCGGTGAACGCTGAATCGCGGCTGACCAACACGCTGACCGGCTCGGTGCAGTCGGCCGCCGTGTCGACCTACATGGCCATTAATGGTGAGGGATTCTTCGTCGTCCAGAAGCCCGCTTCGTTCACCGACAACAATCCGATCTTTGCAGGCGTCAACAACTACACCCGCCGCGGCGACTTCTCGCTCGACAAGAACGGTTATCTGGTGAACGGCGCCGGCTATTATCTGCAGGGCGTGCCGATCGATCCGAGTACCGGCAACCCGGCCGGCAGCGTGCCGCAAATTCTGAAATTCCAGAACGACTTCCTTCCGTCGCAGGCGACCACCAAGATCGACTATCGCGCCAACCTCGCCAGCTATCCGCTCACGACCAAGGCCAACAAGTCGGTGGTCGGCTCTGAATTGCTGCGCCCGGCCGATTTCGTGTCCAATCCGCGGCCACTTGGCACGCCTGCGGCTCCCTATACAAACACCAGCATTCTCGGCTCCGCGCGGACCAACTTCCAAACCCCCGCTGTGGCAGTGACCGGCGCCACCCTGCTGAAGTCCGCCAGCGGCACCGACTCGCTGCAGGCCGGCTTCACCGCGAGCGATACCATCACGGTGAAGACGACGACGGGCGGCGTCACCACCGACAAGACCGTCGCGTTCTACGATTCCAGCGCCGGCGGCAGCGCCGGTTCGGCTCCCGATACCGCCTATGTCGATCTCAATGGCGGCAGCATCTCCACCCTGCTGGCGGCGATCGACGGTCTGACCGGCAACGCCGCGCCGAACCTGTCCAACGTCGCGAGCGGCGTCGTCACCATCAACAGCGGCCTCGCCAACGACATTCAATTGTCGTCGTCGAGTTCGACCGCATGGAATGCGCTCGGCTTCACCGGAACCATCACCGCGCTTCGCGGCGGCGGCGGCACGGCGGGCACTGGCGTGGTGATCGGCTCGGACAACCAGACCTTCCTGGACGAGTCGATCGCCGGCGGTGCGCTGACGGCCTACGACGGCAACGGCGCTCCGGTCAGCCTGCAGTTCCGCTGGGCCAAGGTCGCGTCGGCGGCGGTCGGCGGCACCGACACCTGGAACCTGTTCTATCAGACCAATCCCAATGCGACCGGATCGGACGTCGCCTGGGTGAACGTCGGCACCAACTTCACCTTCGGCAGCACCGGCCAGATGCAGCCGGTGGTCGGCCAGGTCACTCTGCCGGGCGTCACGGTGAACGGCATCAGCCTCGGCAACCTGACGATGGCGATCGGCACAGGCGGTCTGACCCAGTTCTCCGACAGCAACGGCAACGTGCAGGTCAACCAGTTGAAGCAGGACGGCTACGCCGCCGGCCAATTGGTGAGTGTTTCGGTCAGCAACCAAGGTCGCGTCGTCGGCTCCTATTCGAACGGCAGGAATATCGATCTCGCCGAGGTCAGCGTGGCCACCTTCAACGGCGCCAATTTCCTGAAGCGCATCGACGGCGGTGCGTTCGAAACCACCAACGAGTCCGGCGAGGCGCTGTTCGGCAAGGGCGGCAGCATCTCGGGCGCGTCGCTGGAGTCCTCCAACACCGACATCGCCGACGAGTTCACCAAGCTGATCGTCACCCAGCAGGCGTACTCGGCCAACACCAAAGTCATCACCACCGCCAACACCATGGTGCAGGACCTGCTCAACGTGATGCGTTGAGCGGTCGCGCGGCGTCGACCTCGAACCCGGGTAGCCAGTCATGAGTCTCGGAGACGCACTTTCGATCGCAATGGCCGGCCTGCGCGTGAACCAGGCCTCGATGTCGCTGGTGTCGTCGAACGTCGCCAACGCGGAGACCCCCGGCTACGTCCGCAAGACCGTCAACCAGGGCGTCACCGTCTCCGGCCAGACCGGGACCGGGGTCCAGGTCAACGGCATCAACCGCCAGCTCGACGACTACGTGCTGGCGCAGCTTCGCACCGAGATCTCGGGCGCCTCCTATGCGTCGCTCCGATCCGATTTTCTCGGTCAGCTTCAGGGGTTGTTCGGCGACCCGAACTCCACCGGCACGCTGGAAAGTTCGTTCAACGGCCTGACCACGGCGATGCAGGCGCTGGCGACCAGCCCCGACAGCACGTCGGCGCGGATCGGGGTGCTGAACGCGGCCCAGGCGCTGGCGGCCGGTTTGAACGCGATGTCGAACGGCATCCAGACGCTGCGCTCCGGCTGCGAGGCCGGGCTGACCGACGCTGTCGGAACGGCGAACAATCTGCTGAAACAGATCGCCACCATCAACACCCAGATCCGGACCAATCCGCAGGGCGGCACGTCGACCGACGCAGCGACTGCGGCGCTGCTGGACCAGCGCGATCAGGCGATCAATCAGCTCTCGCAACTGATGGATATCCGGATCGTGACCAACGGCGCCAACCAGGTCTCGGTGTTCACCGGGTCCGGTGTGCAGCTCGCCGGCATGGAAGCGGCCACGCTGTCGTTCGACGCGCAGGGGACGGTCAATCCGGGGACCACCTGGTCGTCGAACAGCATGCTCAGCGAGCTCGGCTCGGTTACGGTGAGCTATGCCAGCGGCTCGACGATCGATATCACCAGCTCGCTGAAGTCCGGCAAGATGGCCGCCTATATCGAGCTGCGCGACAACACGCTGGTGACGGCGCAGACCCAGCTCGACCAGTTCGCCGCCACGCTGTCCAGCTCGCTGTCGGACAAGACCACCGCCGGCACGCCGGTGACGTCCGGCGCCTCGGCCGGGTTCGCGCTCGATCTCTCGGGCATGAAGAGCGGCAATACCATCAATATCGCCTACACCGACGTCGCCACCGGACTACAACACACCGTCACCGTCGTTCGGGTGGACGATCCCAGGCTGCTGCCTCTGCCGCAGACCGCGACCAACGATCCCAACGACTACGTCGTCGGCATCGACTTCTCCGGTGTGTCCGGCTCGGTGGAGTCTCAGCTCAACGCCGCGCTCTACGGCCGCAACCTGCAGTTCACCGGCACTTCGCCGAACATCAACGTGCTCGACAACGCCGGCTTCTCGACGGTGAATTCGGCCTCGGTGACGACGACGGTGACCGGGCTGGCCGGCGGCAGCGTCGAGGTGCCGCTGTTCAACGACAACGGCTCTCCCTATTCCGGATCGATCAACGTCGCCGGCAATCAGATGACCGGCTACGCGCAGCGGATCTCGGTCAATGCCGACCTCGTGAAGGACAATTCCAAGCTGGTGGTCTATTCGACCTCGCCGGCGACCGCCGCCGGCGACACCGCCCGCCCGGACTTCATGATCAAGCAGATGATGAATAGTAAGTACTACTATTCGGCTGCCACCGGCATCGGCTCCGACACCGCGCCGTTCAAGGGGTCGCTCCAGAGCTACCTCCAGCAGTTCGTCAGTCAGCAGGGCTCCAACGCGGCCGCCGCCAAGCAATTGTCGGAGGGGCAGAACGTGGTGCTCAACACCTTGCAGCAGAAGTTCTCGGCGTCCTCCGGCGTCAATATGGACGAGGAGATGGCGCATCTGCTGTCGCTGCAGAACGCCTACGCGGCGAACGCGCGGGTGATGTCGACCATCAATCAGATGTACCAGTCCCTGATGCAGGCGATTTGAGGCGAGCCATGGCGATCGACGGCGTAAGCGGGCGTACTTCCTACATCGGAACCGGGATCCTCAATCTCCGCAGCCAGCTCGAGACCTTGACTCAGCAACTCTCGAGCGGGCGGATTTCGAACGACTATGCCGGCGTCGGGACCGGGCGCAGTCTGGCGATCGGCCTGCGCGCTCAGATGGCCAATATCGCCAGCTACAGCGACACGATGACCAATATTACCACCCGCATCAGCGTGGCGAATCTGTCGCTGCAGCGGATGGCCGAGATCAGCAGTGAGGTGAAGGGCGCGGCGGTCAGTGCCGGTTCGACACTCGACAACACCGGCCAGACCCCGGGACAGCGGACCGCGGCGCTCGACTTCTTCGATTCCGTCGACATGCTGAACGCGCAGGTCGGCGACCGCTATCTGTTCGGCGGACGGGTCACCGACACCGCTCCGGTGACGGCCGCCGACAAGATCATGGACGGTGACGGGGCCGCGATCGCCGGTCTGAAACAGGTGGTCAGGGAGCGCCACGACGCCGACGTCGGCACCGACGGCATGGGCCGGACCATCGTGTCGGCCGGTGCGACGGCGACCGCGGTGCAGATCGGCGAGGATTTCGCCGCCAACCCGTATGCGCTCCCCGATCCGATCGGACCGTCGCCGTTCGGGATGAAGCTGAACGCGATCTCGACCACGATCAGTGGCGCGGTGGTGACACAGCCGACCGAGACGCCGCCGACCACGCCGCCGGCTGCGCCGAATCCGAAGGCGATGACGGTCGACCTCAACGGCGTGATCCCGAACGACGGCGACGTGGTGAAGTTCACCTTCGACATGCCGGACGGGACGCAGGAGACCATCACCCTGACGGCGTCGTCGAAGACCCCGCTGCCGGACGGCTGTTTCGCGATCGATCAGGGCTCGCCGACGGCGGTGCCGCCGGTGGCGCCGTCGTCCTCGGTCACCGCGACCAATCTGCAGACTGCGCTCACCGCAGAGGTGAAGAAGCTCGCCAACGGGCCGCTGGCTGCGGCCTCTGCCATCAAGGCCGGTGACGACTTCTTCAGCAACACCCCGCCGCTGCGGGTCGCCGGCACCGCGCCGTTCGGCGCCGCCACCTCGCAGGTCGCAGGCACCAAGGCCAATACCATCTTCTGGTACAATGGCGAACCGGACTCCGCGAGCGATCCAGCGCGTGGAACGGCGGTCGCCAAGATCGACGACGCCATCACGGTGCAATACGGCGCCCGCGCCGACGAACAGGCGCTGCGCAAGCAATTGCAGACCGTGGCGGTGTTCGCGGCCGTCACGACGTCGGCGACCGATCCCTACAGCTCCGGAAAGATCGCGGGGTTGAACCAGCGCGTCGCCGCCAATCTCGCGGTGGTGCCGGGCGAGCAGTCGATCCAGAACATGCAGGCCGAACTGGCCGGCGCCCAGGCTTCGATCAAGGCGACCAGCAATCGGCAGGTCCAGGGCAAGGCGCTGGCGCAGACCATGCTGAGTTCGATCGAGGGCATCAACAACGACGAGGTCGCGACCAAGATCCTGGCGCTGCAGACCGCATTGCAGGCGTCGTATCAGACGACGTCGCAACTCTATCAGCTCAGCCTCGTCAAGTTCCTCTAGTTAATTATCTCTGAACGGCGGGCCGCCGCTCCGGCGGCCCTGCGGCGACCGGTTTGGTGTCGCTTAGCTGCCGCATGTGCAGCACAAGTCCTCCTAAACGCTCACGGATCACGACCAACCACGTAGTCTTGCGAGGCCGTGTGAGCCGTCTCGCGGCGCGTGTCATTTTGCACAAACCAGTGATTTTACGGGCGATTCCTTCCATCAAAGCCGCTGTTCCCACTTTACAGAATTTTAGACTCTGCCGGTCAAGGTGCCGCGGCCGATCAAGAAGATCGCGTTAGCACACCAGGAAGGTAGCTTTAATATGTCCGGTATCGTTCTATCCAACGCCGTCCGCCAGAACCTCTCGTCGCTTCAGGCCACGGCCGACTTGCTCGCCACCACCCAGAGCCGCCTGTCGTCCGGCAAGAAGGTGAACACGGCGCTCGACAATCCGACCAACTTCTTCACCGCCACTTCGCTCGACAGCCGCGCCAGCGACATCAACAACCTGCTCGACGGCATCGGCAACGGCGTGCAGATCCTGCAGGCCGCCAACACCGGCATCACCTCGCTGAACAAGCTGGTGGACAGTGCCAAGTCGATCGCCAACCAGGCGCTGCAGACCACCTCCGGCTATTCCACCAAGTCGAACGTGTCGGCGACCATCTCCGGCGCCACCGCTGACGACCTGCGCGGCACCCAGAGCTTCAGCAACGCGGTTGCGACTTCGAACGTGATCTTCGATGGTACCGCCGGCGGCACCACCGCGGCGTCCTCGACCGACACGCTCGGCGGCGCGATCGTCAGCATCGCGTCCGATCCCAGCACGCCCGTCGTGGTCGCGGCAGCCGTCGATAACTCCGCGGCGGGAAGCGCTCTCACTGTCGGCACTGCCGGTGCCACCGCGGCCGGCACCAACCTGATCAGTGAGCTGACCAACGGGGCGACTTCGACGGCGACCGGTCCGGCCTCGGGTGACTCGATCACCGTCAACGGCAAGACCATCACCTTCACGACCGCCGGCGCTGCCAGCAAGGACAGCGAAGGCAACTACACGATCGGTATCGACCAGACCGTCAACTCGCTGCTCGACACCATCGACACCATCAACAACAACTCCGGCCTGACCTCGACCGTCACCGCAGGTGCGATCACCCTGCACACGGGCACCAACAGCCCGCTGACGATCGGTGACAACTCCGGCGGTACCGTTCTCACCAAGCTCGGGTTGACCGCTCAGACCATCAACACCACCGCGGCCGCGACATCGACGCAGCAGATCTCGTCGACGACCCAGTTGTTCAACACCAACGGTGGCCTGACCAGCACGTCGATCTCTGACGGCACTCAGCTCACGGTGAACGGCAAGACCATCACCTTCAAGACTGCCGATGCGCCGCAGGGCAACAACATCGCGTCCGGCACCGGCGTCCTCGGCCGCATCGGTACCGACGGCAACGGCAACTCGACGATCTATCTCGGCAACCAGACCAACTTCACCAATGCCACGGTGGGCGATCTGTTGACCGCGATCGATCTCGCCAACGGCGTCAAGTCGGCGACGATCTCCAACGGCGTCGCCACCATCAGCACCAACTCGGGCCAGACGGCGTCGACCTCCACCGGCGGCGTCACCACGATCCAGAGCTCGACCGGCGCTGACTTGAACATCACCGGCTTCACCGATCTGTTCAAGAACCTCGGTCTGACCACCGCCTCCGGCACCGGTCCGTTGACGCTGACCAAGCAGCGCACCACCAGCGCCTCGACGCTGGGCACGCTGATCCAGGACGGCTCGACCCTGAACGTGAACGGCAAGACCATCACGTTCAAGAATGCCGGCACCCCGGCCGCCTCGTCGAGCCACACCGGCATCAGCGGCAACATCGAAACCGACGGCGCCGGCAACTCGACCGTGTACCTGCAGAAGGGTACGCTCGATGACGTGCTGAAGGCGATCGACCTCGCCACCGGCGTGCGGACCGCGACCCTCGGCAACTCCGGTGCGGTGATCTCGACCGCGCAGGGCACCGCCAACTCGACGATCTCCAGCGGCTCGCTGAAGATCTCGACCGGTCTGGCCTCTGATCTCAGCATCAGCGGCGGCACCGGCAACGCCCTGTCGGCGCTCGGCCTCACCGGCTCGAGCGGCACCTCGGACT
Source organism: Rhodopseudomonas sp. WA056 (assembly GCF_010906995.1). Taxonomy (NCBI): domain Bacteria; kingdom Pseudomonadati; phylum Pseudomonadota; class Alphaproteobacteria; order Hyphomicrobiales; family Nitrobacteraceae; genus Rhodopseudomonas; species Rhodopseudomonas sp. WA056. The sequence goes on from NZ_QPFS01000010.1 coordinate 27,033, forward strand.
CGTTCAAGGCGGCCCGCGGCACTGCGGCCGGCAGCCTGAACGGCAAGACGCTGACCTTCACGTCGTTCAACGGCGGCGCGGGCGTCAATGTCACCCTGGGTGACGGCACCAACGGCACCGTCAAGTCGCTGGCCCAGCTCAACACCGCGCTGTCGGCCAACAACATGTCGGCGTCGATCGACAACGCCACCGGCAAGCTGACGATCTCGGCGTCGAACGACTACGCTTCCCACACCCTGGGTGGCGCGGACGGCGGTGTGATCGGCGGCACTCTGGCCTCGACCCTGACCTTCTCGGTGCCGACCGCACCGGTGGCGGACGTCAACGCCCAGAACACCCGCGCCGGTCTGGTCAAGCAGTTCAACGACGTGCTCGAGCAGATCAAGACCACGGCGCAGGATGCCTCCTTCAACGGTGTCAACCTGCTGAACGGCGACACCCTGAAGCTGGTGTTCAACGAAACCGGCAAGTCGACGATCTCGATCCAGGGCGTCACCTTCAACCCGACCGGCCTCGGCCTGTCGAGCCTGACCTCGGGCGTCGACTTCATCGACAACAAGGCCACCAACGCGGTCCTGGACAAGCTGAGCACGGCCTCGACCTCGCTCCGCTCGCAGGCCTCCGCGTTCGGTTCGAACCTGTCGATCGTGCAGGCCCGTCAGGACTTCTCGAAGAACCTGATCGCGGTGCTGCAGACCGGCTCGTCGAATCTGACGTTGGCCGACACCAACGAGGAAGCGGCGAACAGCCAGGCGCTGACCACCCGCCAGTCGATTGCGGTGTCCGCTCTGTCGCTGGCCAACCAGTCGCAGCAGAGCGTGCTGCAGCTCCTCCGCTAATCGCGGCGTAGCCGATCGAACGACCGAAGGCGGCGGGGGCGACCCTGCCGCCTTTTCTGCCCGGCTGGCGCTGCCCCGAGGTTCGTGTTGCGGGCGGCGATGCAGTAAGGTGCAGGTGATTCGGGTTCTCCTGGAAACGGCGCCGTTGCATGACCGACACCGCCCCGACGGCCGATTTCGTCGCTGCGCCTTCGGGCGCGCCGGTGCCGTGCGCACCGGCTCCCGACCAGATCCTCGCCGACATCATCGCCGCGCTGCCCGAGCTGGCGCGGCATCACGCCCCTGGCGGTGCCGCCTACACGGCGCTGGCTTCGGCGGCGCGTAGCGCCGTGGTGGCGCTGTTCGGGCGCGGCGGCCGCGACGTGCGGTTCGGGCCGTTCGGGCCGATCAGCTTTCCCTATCACCGGATGGGTGCGGTGGACTCGCTCGACCTGTTCGGGCTCGACGAACTGATCCTGTTTTCGTTCTACTGGCAGAACCGCGGCCGCTATCGGCGCGTCGCCGACATCGGCGGCAATATCGGCTTGCACAGCCTGATAATGGCTCGCTGCGGCTTTGCGGTCGAAACCTACGAACCGGACCCGGAGCACGTCGCGCTGTTTCAGGCCAATATGCGCGCCAACGGCGTCACCACCGTCCACGTCAACGAAGCGGCGGTGTCGGCACAAGCCGGCGAGGCCGAGTTCCTCCGACTGCGCGGCAACACCACCGGCAGCCACATCGCCGGCGCCAAGCTCGATCCCTATGGTGAGATCGACCGCTTCAAGGTCCGCCTCGCCGGGTTCGACGACATCGCCGCGAAGGCCGACTTCGCCAAGATCGACGCCGAAGGCCACGAGGCGGTGATCATCACCTCGCTGCCGCGCGAACGCTGGGCGACGATCGACGTCATGCTCGAGATCGGCAGCGACGCCAATGCCGCGGCGATCTTCGACTATGCGCGCAGCGCCGGCGTGCATCTGTTCACACAGAAGACCGGCTGGCGCCGGGCGGAGACGCTGGCTGATCTGCCGACCTCCTACAAACAGGGCAGCGCGTTCCTCACTGCCGGGGACGCGATCCCCGGGTTGCCGCCGTCATGACCCTTCGTGCCTGCCAGGTAGTATTCCGAGGCGCGGGACGCTGCGCGGCGGCGGCCGGTCATGATTTACACATTGCTAACGAATCACGCGCAACCGTGATGGTTCGGAATGCCGAGGACGCCGATGACGCAGTCGCGTAACAGCACCGCTCCCGTTCCCGACGACGTGGCTGACGACGTCGCCGCGACGCCGCTGCTGTCGAAACGGCAGATGCTCGGCTATTACGACCACCTCCGGGCGACGCTCGCCGCCGCGCAGGCCTCCGACTGCGAAGGCCGCCCGTTCGCGCAGGAAGTCGCCGCCTCGCTGGTGATCGCCTGGGCCCGCGAAGTGCATGCCGATGGCCGCAAGCTGATGTTCATCGGCAATGGCGGCAGCGCCGCGATCGCCAGCCACATGGCCACCGACTATTCCAAGAACGGCGGCATGCGGGCGCTCTGCCTGAACGACGGCGCGATGCTGACCTGCCTCGGCAACGATTACGGCTACGAGCAGGTGTTCGCCAAGCAGATCGAGCTGTTCGCGCAGGAAGGCGATCTGTTGATCGCGATTTCCTCGTCCGGCCGATCCCCGAACATCCTCAACGCGGTGGCCGCGGCCCGTGTGCGTGGCTGCCGGGTGATTACCTTGAGCGGATTTTCGGCGGACAATCCGCTGCGCCGCGAGGGCGATATCAATTTCTATCTGGCCTCCGACCAATATGGCTTCGTCGAACTGGGCCATCTGACGATCTGCCATGCCATCCTCGATTTCGCCTGCGGCCAGCGCGTGCCGCTGCCTGCGGCCGGCTGACCGGCCGGGCCGGGCGGCGATCTGCGCGGCCCTATCAGGGCATGCAAAAATGCGTGTATCTCTTGCATTCAGAGCTGAGTTGATTCGCCCGCGCCCCGATTCGGCGCGCTGTGAGGCTGGCTTATCGGTGGGAACGACACGATGAAGATCCTGGTGACCGGCGCCTGCGGCTACGTCGGAACCACGCTGGTGCCGAAGCTATTGGCGCGCGGCGACGAGGTGGTGGCGTTCGACATCATGTGGTTCGGCAACGATCTGCCGCCGCATCCCGCGCTCACCGTCGTGCGCGGCGACGTCCGCGATACCAGCTCGATCGATCTCTCCGGGATCGACGCGATCGTGCATCTCGCTTCGGTCGCCAACGATCCGTGCGGTGATCTCGATCCCAAGCTGACCTGGGAGATCAGCGCGCTCGCCACCATGCAGCTCGCCGACCGCGCCGCGCGCGCCGGCATCCAGCGCTTCGTCTACGCCTCGTCCGGCAGCGTCTACGGCATCAAGGACGAGGAGCAGGTCACCGAGGATCTGACGCTGGAGCCGATCTCGGAATACAACAAGACCAAGATGGTGGCCGAGCGGGTGATGCTCAGCTATGCCGGCGACATGGCGGTGCAGATCGTGCGGCCTGCGACGGTGTGCGGGCCGTCGCCGCGGATGCGGCTCGACGTCTCGGTCAACATGCTGACCATGCAGGCGCTGACCAATGGCGAGATCACCGTGTTCGGCGGCAATCAGGTTCGTCCCAACATCCACATCGACGACATCACCGACCTGTATCTGATGTTGCTCGACCGGCCCGAGCTGCGCGGCATCTACAATGCCGGGTTCGAGAACATCTCGATCCTGGACATCGCCAGGATGGTCGACGCCCAGGTGCCGACCAAGATCACCGTCACCGCCTCGAACGACCCGCGCTCCTACCGGATCAACTCCGACAAGCTGCTGGCGACCGGCTTCAAGCCGAAGAAGACGGTCAACGACGCGATCCGCGAGATCATCGTCAAGTTCCAGCGCGGCGAATTGAAGAACGAGGACCGTCACTACAATCTGCGCTGGATGCAGCGGAGCCTGCAGGCGTGACCGGTATCGTTCCCGCGTCCGCGCCGTGTGCAATGGCCCGCGCGGGCTTCGACAAATATCTGGTGATCGGTTCGAACTCGTTCACCGGCGCTTCGATGGTCAGCTATCTGCTCGACCAGGGCGCCGAGGTCGTCGGCATCAGCCGCTCCGACGAGCCGCACCCGGCGTTCCTGCCGTATCGCTGGAAGAATGCCGACCGCTTCCGGTTTCACAGGCTCGACCTCAATCACGATCTCGACGCGATCATGCAACTGGTGACCGCCGAGCGGTTTCCCTGCATCATCAATTTTGCAGCCCAAAGCATGGTCGGCGAGAGCTGGGCCAACCCGGATCATTGGTTCATGACCAATGTGGTGTCGACGGTGCGGCTGCACGAGCGGCTCCGGACTTGCGACTTCCTCGAGCGCTACGTCCACGTCACCACGCCGGAAGTCTATGGCAACGCCACCGGCACGCTGACCGAGGACGCGGTGTTCGATCCCTCGACGCCCTATGCGGTGTCGCGCGCGGCCGGCGACATGAGCCTGCGCTCGTATTTCCGTGCCTACGGCTTTCCGGTGCTGTTCACCCGCGCCGCCAATGTCTACGGCCCCGGGCAGCGGCTGTACCGGATCGTGCCGCGCACCATCCTGTTCATCAAGCTCGGCCGCAAACTGCAACTGCACGGCGGCGGCACTTCGGAGCGCTCGTTCATCCACGCCGCCGACGTCGCCGACGCCACCCGGCGGATCGCCTGCAATGGCAAGCTCGGCGACAGCTATCACATCTCCACCGACCGCATCGTCACCATCCGCGCGCTGGTCGAGATGATCTGCACGATGATGGGGGCGCGGTTCGAGGACCAGGTCGAGATCGTCGGCGAGCGGCTCGGCAAGGACGCCGCCTACAAGCTCGACAGCAGCAAGCTGCGCAGCGAGCTGGGCTGGAGCGACCAGATCACGCTGGAGCAGGGCATCGAACAGACGATCGCCTGGATCGATCGATGGTTCGAGGAACTGAAGAGCCAGCCGTTCGACTACGCGCACAAGCCTTGAGGACCGCGATGGGTCAGGAAATCGATCTGCTCGTCAATTATCCGCGTACCAAGCGCAACGTCGACGAGCGCGGCCAGACCAAGTCGGAAGAGGATCGCGCGATCGCGCGGCGCTTCGGCAAGGAGTTCTTCGACGGCGACCGCCGCCACGGCTATGGCGGCTTCAACTACATGCCGCGGTTCTGGCAGCCGGTGATCCCGACTTTTCAGCAGCATTTCGGGCTCTCGGCCGAATCCTCGGTGCTCGACGTCGGCTGCGCCAAGGGCTTCATGCTGCACGACATGGCCGAACTGATCCCCGGCATCACCGTGAAGGGCGTCGACGTTTCGGAATACGCCATCGCCCACGCGATCGACGACATGAAGCCGCATGTCGGCGTCGCCAGCGCGGTGAAGCTGCCGTTCGCCGATAAGTCGTTCGACGTGGTGATCTCGATCAACACCGTGCACAATCTCGTCCGCGACGACTGCGCCACCGCGCTGCGCGAGATCGAGCGGGTCGCGCGCAGGGGCGCATTCATCACCGTCGATGCCTATCGCGACGACGAGGAGAAGCGCCGGATGACGGCGTGGAACCTGACCGCGCAGACCATCATGCATGTCGACGAGTGGAAGGCGTTCTTCGCCGAGGTCGGCTACACCGGCGACTACTACTGGTTCATCCCATGAACCCCGAGACGTCGCGCCGCCTGCTGTTCGACATGCTGCGGATCCGCAGCGTGGAGGAGACCATCGCGGCGCGTTACGGCGAGCAGAAGATGCGCTGCCCGACGCATCTGTCGGTCGGGCAGGAGGCGGTCGCCGCGGCGGCAGGTGCGGTGCTGAGGCCGACCGATCTTGCGGTCAGCGGGCATCGCGCCCACGCGCATTATCTCGCCAAGGGCGGATCGCTGAAGGCGATGATCGCCGAGATCTACGGCAAGGTCACCGGCTGCGCCCGCGGCAAGGGCGGCTCGATGCATCTGATCGACGAGAGCGTCGGCTTCATGGGCTCGACCGCGATCGTCGGCGGCACCGTGCCGGTCGGTGTCGGACTGTCCTATCCGATGAAGCTCAACAAGACCGGCCAGATTTCGTGTGTGTTCCTCGGCGACGCGGTGCCGGAGACCGGCGTGTTCTTCGAGTCGGTGAACTTCGCGATGGTGAAGCAGCTCCCGGTGTTGTTCCTGTGCGAGAACAACGGCTACTCGGTGTATTCGCCGCTGAGCGTGCGGCAGCCGCCGGGGCGTAAGCCGTCCGAACTGGTCGCCGGCTTCGGCCTGACCACCCATCACGGCGACGGCAACGACGCGCGCGCGGTCTATGCCGCCCTGAGCGAAGGGGTGGCGGCGATCCGGGCCGGCGAGGGGCCGCGGTTTTACGAGTTCGAGACCTATCGCTGGCGCGAGCACTGCGGCCCGATGTACGACAACGATCTCGGCTATCGCAGCGTTGCCGAGTTCGAGGCGTGGAAGCTGCGCGATCCTGTGCCGGCGCTGCAGCGCGCGCTGATCACCGAAGCCATCGTCACCGACGCCGACGTCGCCGACATGCAGGCGGAGATCGATGCCGAGATCGAGGAGGCGTTCGCCTTCGCAGAAAGCTCGCCGTTCCCGCCGCCCGAAGACGCCTTCACCGACGTCTATGCGTCGACCGCAGGCTGAGGAGGGCGGAATGGCAACAAGCTTCGCCGCCGCGATCCGGGATGGGCTGGCCACCGCGCTGGCGGCCGATCCGAACGTGATCTGCTTCGGCCTCGGCACCGACGATCCCAAGGGCGTGTTCGGCACCACGCTCGATTTGCACAAAGAGTTCGGCTCGCACCGGGTGTTCGACATGCCGACCTCGGAAGCGGCGATGACCGGCTTTGCGATCGGCGCGGCGCTGAACGGGATGCGGCCGGTGATGACGCATCAGCGGCTCGACTTCGCGCTGCTGTCGCTCGATCAGCTCGTCAACAATGCCGCCAAATGGCGCTTCATGTTCGGCGGCAAGCGCGGCGTGCCGATCACCATCCGGATGATCATCGGCCGTGGCTGGGGTCAGGGCCCGACCCATTCGCAGAGCCTGCAATCCTGGTTCGCGCACATTCCCGGGCTGAAGGTGGTGATGCCGACCACCGCGGAGGACGCCAAGGGCCTGCTGCTCGGATCGATTTTCGACGACGACCCGGTGATCTTCCTGGAGCATCGCTGGCTGCACAATATGCAGGGCGAGGTGCCGACGGGCGATGTCCGCACCCCGCTCGGCAAGGCGCGTGTGGTGCGCCAGGGCGATGCGGTGACGATCGTGGCGATGAGCTATATGACGGTCGAAGCGCTGCACGCGGTCGATCATCTGGCGGCCCAAGGCATTGCCTGCGATCTGATCGATCTGCGCAGCATTCGTCCGCTGGATTGGCCGACAGTGATTGCCTCGGTGCAGAAGACCGGGCGGCTGCTGGCACTGGATTCCGGGCATCTGACCGGCGGCGTCGCCGGCGAGATCGTGGCGCGGATCGCGACCGATCACTTCGCCAGCCTGAAATGCGCGCCGCAGCGGCTCGCGGCGCCGGACGTGCCCGAGGCCACCAGCCCGGCGCTGACGAAGACTTACCACGTCCGCGCCGAGCACATCGCCGAGGCCGTCGGTGACATGCTGGGACGCGAGGTCGAAACCGCCTCGCTGATCGCCCAGCGCAGTTTCCCGCACGACGTGCCGGGCACCTGGTTCTCGGGACCGTTTTGAGGGCGCGATGATGGCACGATCTCTCACCGTCATTGCGAGGAGGCGAAGCCGACGAGGCAATCCACTGGCTCAGTGCACGGAGCTCCTGGATTGCTTCGCTTCGTTCGCAATGACGGGGCGAGGGCGGGACTCGAATAGGCGGAGGTTGTCATGCCTGTGACCTTCCGCGCGGCGGTGCTGCACGAGCTGAACCAGCCGCTCTCAATCGAGATGGTCGAGGCGCCGCCGCTCGCGGCCGGACAGGTATTGGTCAAGCTGGCTTACTCCGGCGTCTGCCACAGCCAGGTGATGGAAGCGCGCGGCGGACGCGGACCGGATCGCTATCTGCCTCATATGCTCGGGCATGAAGGCTCGGGCGTCGTCGTCGAGACCGGCGCGGGCGTCACCAAGGTCAAGCGTGGCGACCGTGTCATTCTCGGCTGGATCAAGGGGCAGGGGGCCGACACCCAGGGCGTGCGCTATCCCAGCGGGGAGCGCGTCATCAACGCCGGCGCCGTCACCACCTTCAACGAATACGCCGTGGTCGCGGAAAACCGTCTCACGCCGCTGCCGGCCGGGCTGCCGATGGATGTCGCGGTGCTGTTCGGCTGCGCGCTGCCGGTCGGCGCCGGCATCGTCATCAACATCGCCAAGCCGCAGCCCGGTTCGACGCTGGCGGTGTTCGGCCTCGGCGGCATTGGGCTCGCGGCGCTGATGGCCTGCAAGCTGTTCGCCTGCAAGCAGGTGATTGCGGTCGATGTCGAAGCCGCCAAGCTGAAGATGGCGACAGAACTGGGCGCGACCACGGTGATCGACGCCTCGCAAAGCGATCCGGTCGAGGAGATCCGCAAGCTCACCGGCGGCCTCGGCGTCGACATCGCGATCGAGTCCGCCGGCCTGACCCGCGTGATCGAGCAGGCGTTCGACGCCACGCGGCGGTTCGGCGGACTGTGCGTGTTCGCCTCGCATCCGCGCAGCGGCGAGAAGATCGCGCTCGACCCGTTCGAGCTGATCTGCGGCAAGCGGATCCTCGGCACCTGGGGAGGCGATGCCAAGCCGGAGCGCGACATCGAATTGCTGGCGGGACTGTATCGCGACGGCAAGCTGCCGCTCGATGCGATGTTCACCCGGCGCTACACGCTCGACGAAATCAACGAGGCGCTGGACGATCTCGAACATCGCCGCAGCGTGCGCCCGCTGATCGAAATCGATCCGTCGCTGAGGTGACGACGATGCTGCATCCCGAGACCGGCGCCACGCTCGCGGAGATCCGGAAGAAAGCCGGGCGCCGCCGCAGCATCGTGTTCGTGTCGGGCAATTTCAACATCGTCCACCCCGGCCATCTGCGGCTTCTGAAATTCGCCGCCGATTGCGGTGACTATCTGGTGGTCGGCGTCACCGCCGATCCCGGCTACGACTGGATGCTGCCGGCCGAGCTGCGGCTCGAAGGCGTGCGCGCGATCGGCGTGGTCGACCACGCCTTCCTGCTGCACGATGCTGCGGAGGATTTCATCGCGGCGCTGCAGCCGAATGTCGTGGTCAAAGGCAAGGAGCACGAGGGCGCCGACAATCCCGAAAAGGCGGTGCTCGATGGCTATGGCGGCCGCCTGGTGTTCTCCTCCGGCGAAGTCGCGTTCTCGTCGCTCGATCTGATCAAGCGCGAGTTCCGCGAATTCAATCCGTCGTCGATCGTCAAGCCGCTCGACTACCCGCGGAGGCATCGCTTCGAACCGCTCGAGCTGAAGAGCGTGCTGGCGGGATTTCCGAAGCTGCGGGTGCTGGTGATCGGCGACCTGATCGTCGACGAATACATCGCCTGCGATCCGCTCGGCCTGTCGCAGGAAGATCCGACCATCGTGGTGACTCCCGTGCTGCGCGAGCTGTTCGTCGGCGGCGCCGGGATCGTCGCCGGCCATGCCGCCGGCATGGGCGCCCAGGTCGGGCTGCTCACCGTCGGCGGCGGCGACGCGATGGCGGACTTCGCCCGCGAGCGGCTGGCGTCGTACAATGTCGACGCCACCATCCTCACCGACGAAAGCCGGCCGACCACCACCAAGCAGCGGTTCCGCGCCGGCAACAAGACGCTGCTGCGCGTCAGCCATCTCAAGCAGCACGACGTCGATGCCGATCTGCAGACGCGGATGCTGGAGACGATCGAGCATCGGCTGCCGACGACTGATCTCGTGGTGTTCTCGGATTTCAACTACGGCTGCCTGCCGACCCGGCTGGTCGAGGCGGTCGGGCAGGCGTGCCGCGCCCGCGGCGTCCCGATGGTGGCCGACAGCCAGTCGTCGTCGCAGGTCGGCGACATCTCACGCTTCACCGAGATGCTGCTGATCAAGCCGACCGAGCGCGAGGCGCGGCTGGCGATGCGCGATTTCGATTCCGGTCTGGTCGTGCTGGTCGAGGCGTTGCGGGAAAAGGCACGCGCCAAGAACGTGATCCTGACGCTGGCGGCCGAGGGCCTGTTGGTGCACGCCGAAACCGGCAGCGCCGGCACGGTGGTGACCGATCGGCTGCCGGCGTTCAACACCGCGCCGAAAGACGCTGCGGGCGCCGGCGACTCGTTCTTCGTCTGCGCCGCGCTGGCGCTGGCGATCGGCACCGACATCTGGCGCAGCGCCTATCTCGCCTCGATCGCCGCCGCCTGTCAGGTCGGCCGCATCGGCAACATTCCGGTCACCGCGCGCGACATCATCCGGGAGCTCGACACGTGAGCGGGAGTGCCAAGGCGCTGCTGGTCGCGGCCGGCCTCGGCACGCGGCTCGCGCCGCTCACCGACGTGCTGCCGAAATGCCTGATGCCGATCGCAGGGCGCCCGCTGCTCGGGCTGTGGCTGCAGATGCTGAGCGAGGCAGGGTTCTCGGAGATCGTCGTCAATCTGCACCATCACGCCGAGCTGGTGAGCGAGTACATCCGCCGCAGCCCGTGGTCGGGGCGGGTGATCCTGGCGCCCGAAGCCACGCTGCTCGGCACCGCCGGCACGCTGCTGCGGCATCGCGAGCGCTTCATGGAGGGGCCGACGCTGTTCGCCCATGCCGACAATCTCAGCCTGTTCGGTCCGCGCGCCTTCCTCGCCGCCCATGCGCAGCGCCCCGCCGATACGGCGATGACGATGATGAGCTTCGTCACCGATCAGCCGCAGAGCTGCGGCATCCTCACGCTCGACTCCGCCGGCCGCGTGCTGGAGATGGACGAGAAGCCGCAGCATCCCAAGGGCAACCTCGCCAACGCCGCGGTTTATATCGTCGAGCCCGAGGTGATCGACTTCATCGCCTCGCTCGGCAAGCCGGTGGTCGATTTCTCGACCGAAGTGCTGCCTGTGTTCATGGGGCGGATCTTCGCGTTCCACAATGGCAGCTATCATCGCGACATCGGCAATCCCTCGAGCCTGGCGCTGGCGCAGCTCGATTTTCTGCTTGCGGCTATTCAGTTCGAAAACTCTCCCCGTCATTGCGAGGAGGCGCAGCCGACGACGCAATCCAGCCCTGTGCGCGGGGCCTCTGGATTGCTTCGCCTTCGGCTCGCAATGACGGAGACCAATAGCGACGATCCCTGGTATGGCCTGATGACCGACAACAACGGCGCTCTCGCCACAGCCTTCGCGCAGGCTGCGGCAAAGACCTATGGGGGCCAGCGATGAGCGGCAGTGTCGTCATCGCGGCGATCTCCAGCGACATCGGCGTCAGGCTGGCGCAGCTCTATCGGGCGCGGGGCTACGATGTCATCGGCACCTATCGGTCCAGCGAGAATCTGGACGAGCTGAAGGCCGATGCCGGCATCCATCTGGTGCGTTGCGATCTGACCGATCCCGGCAGCGTCCGCAGCGCGGCGGCGGAGATCGCATCGCTCGGCAAACCGTGGGAGCGGCTGATCAGCGCCGCCGGGCAACTGTCGCCGATCGGCGATTTCTTCGGGCGCGATTTCGAGGATTGGGCGGCGTCGCTGTCGCTGAATTCGGTTGCGCAGATGCGGCTGCTGCACGCGCTGTATCCGCATCGCGCGCAGGGGGCGATCACCAAAGTCGCGTTCCTGGTCGGCGGCGGCATCAATGGCGCGTTCCGCAACTACTCGGCCTATTGCCTCGGCAAGGTGATGCTGGTGAAGCTGTGCGAATTGCTCGACGACGAGTACCAAGACGTGCACGCGATCGCGGTCGGCACCGGCTGGGTCAACACCAAGATCCATCGTCAGACCGTCGAGGCGGGCGACGACGCCGGCGTCAATCTGCGCCGCACCCTCGAATTCCTGGACAGCGGCGCGCAGGGCACGTCTTACGAGGATATCTTCGGCTGCATCGAATGGGCGTTCGAAGCCGGCCGTGCAGCGACCGGCGGACGCAATTTCTCGGTGGTGCACGATGCCTGGCGCGGCGGCGGTGCGGCGCTGACCGAACGGCTCGTCACTGATCCGAACATTTACAAGCTGCGCCGCCACGGCAATTGATCGGCCGCGCGAGGAGGACAAGCGTGAAGCTCTCCGACTATGTCATCGACTTCCTGGCGCGGCGCGGCGTCACCCATGTGTTCGGGATTTCCGGCGGCGCCGCGGTGCCCATGTTCGATTCCGCCCAGCGCCATCCGGACGTCACCCCGATCTTTCCGCAGCACGAGCAGGCGGCTGCGATCGCTGCCGACGGCTATGCGCGCGCCACCGGCAAGCTCGGCGTCGCCATCACCACCTCGGGCCCCGGCGCCACCAACCTGCTGACCGGGGTGTGCTGCGCCTATTACGATTCGGTGCCGACGCTGATGATCACCGGACAGGTGGCGACGCATCGGCTGAAGGGCAAGAATCAGATCCGCCAGCTCGGTTTTCAGGAGACCGACGTCACCTCGATCTTCGCCACCGTCACCAAATACGCGGTGCAGATCTCCGATCCCACCACCATCCGCTATCATCTGGAGAAGGCGTACTACCTCGCATTCGAAGGCCGGCCCGGTTCGGTGCTGATCGATCTGCCTGACGATCTGCAGCGCGCCGAGATCGATCCCGAAGCGCTCGCTGGCTTCACGCCGGAACCGGCAACCGCATCCAGCGATCTCGACGCAGAGATTGCGGCGCTGCTGCCGCTGATCGCGCGCGCGAAACGTCCCGTGCTGGTTCTCGGCGGCGGGCTGTCGACGCCGCGGATCGGGTCGATGCTGGATCAGCTCGTCGACCGCCTCGGCATGCCGGTGCTGACAACCTGGGCGGCGACCGATCTGATCGCAGCCGATCATCCGCTGCGGGTCGGGCCGTTCGGCGTCTATGGGCCGCGGCTCGGCAATTTCACGGTGCAGAACGCCGACCTGATCCTGTGCCTCGGCAGCCGTCTGTCGCAGAACGTCACCGGCGGCATCCTGCCGTCGTTCGCCCGCGAGGCGACGATCGTGATGGTCGACGCCAGCCGCGGCGAGATGGACAAGTTCGATGATCGCGGCATTCGCATCGCGACCCGGATCGCGGCGCGGCTCGATGACTTCGTGCCGAAGCTGCTCGCCGCGGTCGAGGCGGCCCCGCTACGCGACGCGTGGCTGAATACGATCGCGCATTGGCGCAGCGCGCTGCCGGACGATCGGCCCGGCCCCGCGCCCGACAATGCCGGCTTTGTCGACGCCTACGACTTCATCGACAAGCTCAGCGACGCCGCGCCCGCCGATGAACTGCTCTATGTCGACACCGGCGGCAACCTGACCTGGACCTGCAACGGCTTCCGCATCAAGCGCGGCCAGCGGCTGATCTCGGACTGGAACAACACCGCGATGGGCTACGCGCTGGCGGCGTCGATCGGGGCCGCGGTACAGACGAAAGGCGGCGTCACCTGCATCATCGGCGACGGCGGCCTGATGCTGTCACTCGGCGAACTGGCGCTGCTGAAGCGGCACCAACTGCCGGTGCGGCTGATGCTGTTCAACAACCACGGCCACGGCATCCAGAAGCAGACGCTGGAGACCTGGCTCGACGGCCACTATGTCGGCGTCGATGCGCCGAGCGGATTGTCGTTCGTCGATTTCAGCAAAGTCGCCGAGGCGATGGACCTGCCGGTGGTCACGATCAGCCGCAGCGTCGACATCGCCGGCCAGCTCCGCGAGGTCTATGCCCGCAACGGGCCGGTTTTCTGCAACGTCGAAATCAATCCGGCGCAGAAGCTGTATCCGGTGCTGAAGTTCGGCGCGCCGCTGGAGAGCCAGTTGCCGGCGATCGACGACGAGCTGATCAAGCGCGAGATGCTGATCGCGCCGTTCGTCGCCGGCACCGCGCCGAAGCACAGCGGCGGCGCGGGGGTGTAGTGCGAAATGGGCTCAGCGTCCGCGGCGCAGCGCCCGGTCCTTGGCCTCGTCGAACGGGGTGGCGCACCAGCGTTTCCACATTGTCCGGTAAGCGTCTTCGACCGCGCGGGTGTAGGCGGCCGGGCCGCAGCGCTCCAGGATGAAGTCGCGCAGGCCGCGCCGGATCGAGCGCAGCCGCTCCAGATCCGGTTTGCTGGCGATCTCGATGTAGCGCGCATCGTCGGTCGCGATGAAGTCCGGCAGCCCTGCGGCGGCGAGCACCGCGCAGCCGACCCGGCTGGAGACGGCGTTGCCGAGCCGGCTGACGACCGCGACGCCCATGTATAGCGCTTCCCAGGTCGAGACGCCGCCGGCCTGCGGGAACGGGTCGAGGCAGAGATCGATCTGTTTGAGGGTTTCGAGGTGGTCCTGGCGCGAACTGGATCCGAGCAGGGTGATCCGGTCCGCCGCGATGCCGCGCGCGGCAAACTTCTCCAGCAGCGTCTGTCGCACCGCCGGATCGTCGATCTGGTGGTCCTTCAGGATCAGCCGTGACGTCGGCACCGCCGCGAGCAACTGCGCCCACACCTCGATCGCCGCGTCCGACATCTTGGAGATCCGGTTCAGCGAGCCGTAGGTCAGATAGCCGTTGCGGTCGAACGGCAGGTCCTGCGAGCGCCACTCGTCGGGCAGCGGCTCGACGATCACGATCGACGGCAGGTCGTAGATCGCCTCGGCATAGAAGTGCCGGTCTTCGACCGGGATCGCCACCGGGTCGCCGAGCAGATAGTCCATCACCGGCAGGCCGGTGCCGGTGGCGTGGCCCCAGGCGGTGACCTGGACCGGCGCCGGCTTGCGGGCGAACACGCGCAGCCGGTTGCCGCCGGAATGGCCGGACAGATCGACCAGGACGTCGACCTTGTCCTGCTTGATCTGGTCGGCGAGCTGCTGGTCGGTCATGTGGGTCATGTCCCGCCACTTGTCGGCGGTCGCCTCGAACGCCCGCGTGACGTCGTCGGGGATCACCACGCCCGAGTACAGCACCACTTCGAATTGGCTGCGGTCGTGATGCTCGATCACCGGGCGGAACGAAAACGCCGCCGAGTGCGCACGGAAGTCGGCCGAGACGTAGCCGACCACCAGACGGCGGTCGGGATCGCGATCGTTGGTCGGCGGCACCGCGCAGGCCCGGTAGATCGGCGCGCCGACTTGCGTCCACCAGGTCTTGCGGGTCGCCTGCTGGGCCTCGATGGTCGAACCGGCGCAGAAATCCATCGAGAAGATCTTGCTCGAGATCGCCGCTTCGAAGTTCGGGCGCAGCTCCAGCGCGCGACTGTGCAGGGTGGTGGCGGTCTCGGCGTCGCCGAGCGCGGCCATGCAATTGCCGAGCAGCGTCAGCGCCGGCACCGAGTTCGGCTCGACCTGCAGCACCGCGGTGCAGGTCGCCAGCGCGTCCTTGACGTTCCTCATGAACAGCAGCGTCTCGGCGCGGGCGATGCCGGCCTCGACCGGCCGCTTGCCGATCGACAGCGCGCGGTCGTAGCACGCCAGCGCCTGGTCGAACTGCTTCAGTTCCTTGAACGTCGTGGCGCGGTTGATGAAGGCGATGTCGTTGAGCGGGTCGATTTCGATCGCCCTGGCGTAGCTCGCCAGCGCCTCGTCGTAGCGGCCGAGCTTGTGCAGCGCGTTGCCGCGATCGTTCCAGCTATCGGTGCGGCCGGGAAGCAGTTCGATCGATCTGTCGAAGCTCTCGATCGCCTCGGCGTGGCGGGCGAGGCTGGCCAGTGCGATGCCGCGATTGGCGTATGCGAGCGCAAGGGCAGGATCGAGCGCGAGTGCCTTGTCGCAGGCCGCGACGGCTTCGGCGAACCGAGCCGAGGCGATCAGCATGATGCCCATGTCGGAATGCGCCTGGGCAGATCCCGGCTCGATCAGCAGCGCGCGCTTCAGCGACCGGATGCCGAGCTCGAGATTGCCGCTCTGATATTCGGCGAGCGCGTAGAAGTGCAGCGCGGTGAAATTGTCCGGCGCCTTTTTCAGCACCTTCTTGTAGGCGGAGCGCGCTTCGTCGAGCTGGCCGTGCTGATGCAGGACCCGGGCACGCATCAGCAGCACCACCGGCTCGTACGCCTTGTCGGTCCGGTTGCCGGTGGGAATGGCCTTGCTGCGTCCGGGCTGCATTCTGATGATCCGAATCTGACGGAGTGAGCGTACCTCTTCCGGTCCTGAGACGCACCTCAGAGAGACCCGCAGGCGAGGCATCCTCTGCCGGTCGCGTGAATAATTCATTAACCATCGCGCCTCACCCCGGCAAAAGCCGTGCCTCATGCTGCGTGGCGACGATACCGCACGGATTCGGGGGCGGGGCAGGCGCGAATCAGCCCGCGGAATTTCCCGAACGACGCACCAGCAGCGCATCTGAGCTGGTGTCGAGTATTGATTCAATTGGAGTTTTTCTCCTTAAGATGCTGTTAACCATATTTTAAATGGCCCCGGCCATAGTCCCCGGTGCTCAGGAAGAAGGTAGGCCGAGAATCGGCCGCGTTGATCCGGTGCGCACGTGTGTCGTGCAGCCGAGGTCCCTCTCCAGAACAGGCGTCTAAACACAACCGGCGAGCGTCGCAGCGGCAACGATCCGTTCGACGCGAGCAGCGACGTGCGACTGAAGGTCGACGTCCAGCGCGGATCAGGAAGGTTTGCATCATGGCTGATGTGGTTCTCTCAGCAGCGGTTCGCCAGAATCTGCTATCGCTGCAGTCGACGGCCGATCTGTTGGCGACGACGCAGAACCGGCTTGCCTCCGGCAAGAAGGTCAATACCGCGCTCGACAATCCGACAAACTTCTTCACCGCAGCAGGGCTCGACAGCCGCGCCAGCGACATCAACAATCTGCTCGACGGCATCGGCAACGGCGTCCAGATCCTGCAGGCGGCCAACACCGGCATCACCTCGCTGAACAAGCTGATCGACACCGCCAAGTCGATCGCCAATCAGGCGCTGCAATCGAACGTCGGTTACAGCACCAAATCCAACGTTTCGACCACGATTGCCGGCGCTACGCCGAACGATCTGCGCGGCACCCAGACCTTCGCCAGCGCGATCGCGACCAGCAACGTGATTTACGACGGCACCGTCGGCGGTACCAACGGGGTGTCGGCGACCGATACGCTCGGCGGCGGCATCGGCAGCGTGTCGTCGCTTGCTGCCGTGACCAAGAACGTCGCCACCGACGCCACCGCGACCGGCGCCGTGCTGTACACCGGCACCGCGACCGCGACCGCGACCGGCACCGACCTGATCTCGTCGCTGACCAACGGCTCGACCACGACCCCGACGGGGCCTCAGGCGGGCGACGTGCTGGTGGTCGACGGCAAGACCATCACCTTCACCGCGACCGGCACGCCGACGATCGACAGCAACGGAAACTACACGCTCGGCGTCAACCAGCCGATCAACGCGCTGCTGGCGACCATTGACACCATCAATGGTAACACCTCCAACGCGTCGGTGGTCAATGCCGCCGGCCGGCTCGAGCTTCACACCGGCACCAATCGCGAACTACAGATCTCCGACACCACCGGCGGCACCGTGCTGGCCAAGCTCGGTCTCGGCTCCTCGGTGACGGTGCCGCTCGGCAGCGCCGCTGCCACCGCGATCAACGCCAGCACCAAGCTGTTCAATTCCGTCGGCGGTCTCGGCGCGGCGATCGCCGATGGCACCACGCTGACGGTGAACGGCAAGACCATCACCTTCAAGGCCTCCGACCCGCCGTCGCCGTCGGGCCTGCTGGTCGGTTCCGGCGTGCTCGGCAACATCGTCGCCGACTCGCAGGGCAACTCGACGATCTATCTCGGCACCAGCAACACTTTCACCAACGCCACGGTCGGCGACGTGCTGACGGCGATCGATCTCGCCAGCGGGGTCAAGTCGGCGACGATTGCCGGCGGCGTCGCGACCTTCGCCGCCAACGGTACGCCGTCCTCGATCAGCACCGGCGGCGTGGTGACGCTGAATTCCTCGACCGGCGCGGACCTCCACGTCACCGGCCCGGCCGACTTCCTGAAATCGCTGAACCTCACCACCTCGACCGGATCCGGCCCGACCACGATCGACGTTCCCCGCATCACGGGGGCGGGCACCATCGGCACGCTGATCGAAGACGGGTCGATCCTGACCGTCAACGGCCAAACCATCACCTTCAAGAACGCACCGGTGCCGCTGCCCTCGGCGACCCACACCGGCGTGACCGGCAATGTCGAAACCGACGGCCTCGGCAATTCGACCGTGTACCTGCAGGGCGGCACCATCGCCGACGTGCTGAAGGCGATCGACCTCGCCACCGGCGTGCAGACCGCGACGCTGTCGCAGACCGGCGCGACGCTGACGACGCAGACCGGCGCCGCGAACTCGTCGCTGTCGAGCGGCTCGCTGAAGATCTCGACCGGCAGCGCCTCGGACCTCACCATCAGCGGCACCGGCAACGCAATGCTGGCGCTCGGCCTCGCCGGCAACACCGGCACCTCGACCGTGTTCCAGGCGTCGCGCGCTTCCGGCGCCGGCGGCGTCTCCGGCAAGACCATGACCTTCACCGCCTTCAAGGGCGGCACCCCGGTCAGCGTCACCTTCGGCGACGGCACCGGCGGCACGGTGAAGACGCTCGCCCAGCTCAACGCCAAGCTGGCGCCGAACAATCTGATCGCGCAGATCGACGCCAACGGCGTGCTGACCATTTCGTCGAACAACGACTACGCCTCGTCGACGCTCGGCTCGGCGGAGGACGGCGGCGTGCTCGGCGGCTCCATCACCTCGACGCTGACCTTCACCACGCCGAATCCGCCGGTCGCCGATCTCAATTCGCAGACCGCGCGCGCCAAGCTGGTCGAGCAGTACAACAACGTCATTGCGCAGATCACCACCACGTCGCAGGACGCGTCGTTCAACGGCGTCAACCTTCTGAACGGCGACACGCTGAAGCTGGTGTTCAACGAGACCGGCAAGTCGACGCTGACCATCGTCGGCACCGCGCTGTCGCCGGCGGCGCTGGGCCTGCCGACGCTGGTCGCCGGCGTCGACTTCATCGACAACGCCGCGACCAACAAGACGCTCGCCGCGCTCAACACCGCATCGACCACGCTGCGCTCGCAGGCGTCGTCCTACGGCTCCAACCTGTCGATCGTGCAGATCCGTCAGGAATTCGCCAAGAACCTCATCAACGTGCTGCAGACCGGCTCGTCCAACCTGACGCTGGCCGACACCAACGAAGAAGCAGCCAACAGCCAGGCGCTGTCGACCCGGCAGTCGATCGCCGTGTCGGCGCTGTCGCTGGCCAACCAGTCGCAGCAGAGCGTCCTGCAACTGCTGCGGTGATCGCGGCGCCCCCGGCCTCGCGCCGGGGCGGCGAGGGCGGGCCATCCGCGGTCCGGACGTCGGCGCGATTCGGCGCCGCGCAAATGGCCGTTGCATTTTTCCCCGGAAACGACGCTGCGTTTGTGCTGGATCGATTCGGAAACCCTGCGCATAAGAAAAAACGGCTCGAGCACGAGTCGGTTTTGGCCCGGTGACCGTATGCGAAGGGAGAGACGATGCCTCTGCGAGTCGAATTGAAGCCGTTCGAGCGGATTGTGATCGGCCAGAGCGTGATCACCAACTCCGACACCCGCACGACATTTCTCATCGACGGCGACGCGCCGATCCTGCGCGAGAAGGACATCCTGACCGCGGAGACCGCCAACACGCCGGTCAAACGCATCTATCTCTGCGTACAGATGATGTATCTGCAAAACGACATACCGGCGTATCAGGATTTGTATCTAGGTTTCATCAAAGACCTGCTCGAGGCGGTTCCGAGCTTTCGCGAAACGATCGAAGCAACCAGTAATCATATCTTAAGCGGCAATCTCTATAAGGCACTCAGAGAGCTGCGCCCCCTCATCAAGCGTGAAGAAGAATTGTTGTCGAGGTAGACGATGTCGAGTGCCGCGCAAGCTTACGCCAGAACCGCGCAAAGAACCGCATCTCCCCGCGAGATCGAAGCGCAGGCGTTGCTGAAGGCGGCCAAGCAGCTCCAGGACGTCGTCACCAACTGGGACGAGAAGGGCGCGATCGGACTTCAGGAAGCGCTGATGTTCAATCGCAAGCTGTGGTCGATCTTCGTCTCCGAAGCGATGCGCGACGACAATCCGCAATCGATCGAGATCCGGCAGAACATCGCCAACATCGGCGTGTTCGTGCTCAGCCAGTCCAGCGCGTTGCAGATCAAGCCGGAAGTCGAGCGCCTGCAGGCGCTGATCGACATCAACCGCAACATCGCCGCGGGCCTCAGCGGTCGCGCATGAGCAGACGCGCGGTGCCGTGTCCGGTGCGATCGGTTCGGTCAGCACGAAGCGCCCGCGCCTGCAACCGGCAGGCCGGGGAGTTCGCGACGAACGATCCGAGCAGGCGTCAGACGACGCGGTCGGTCGTGAGCGAGCCGGTACGCTCGGGCTTCGAATGCTCGAGTTCGCGGAAATAAGCGCGTGCCTTGAGCTGCCAGGATTCAGGATACTGGCTGATCACCGCCTGAGTGTCCTGATCGACGGCGACGTACACCATCTGCGCCGCGGCCCGATCGAAGATCACCTGACGGGAGACCGACGGCGCTGGATCGCTCCCGGGCTTCGCCGGGGGCATAGCCGATCCGGCCTCCGCTGCGGTGACGCTCCGAGGCGCCGGCAGATCGGTCGGTACGGCAGCTCGCGCCGCATCAGGCTCCGGCCTGAGGATCGGCGTCATGACCGGCGCCCCCACCGGCTTTGTGGCGAAATCGATACTCATGTCAGCCTCCTGGCCTCCATCAGGTCAATCCCACACCTCCGCCAGCATCGTGGCAAACAGTTCTGAAATTCCTCCTGCAAAGACTCCGATGATTTGAATCGAAAGCGGTGCTTACCGGAGGCGTGCACGACTCGGCGCCACTGCGCGCCCGCTTCGCAGCGATCGATCGGAGGGAGGCGTCCTACAGCGACCGGCTGACCGCGATCGGCGTGAGCTGGCGCGGGCTCGGGCCGGTGTGCCGGCCGTAGGCGGTGTAGGTCTGCGGCGAGTTGCGCTTCTGCACCTCGGCGTTGACGCCGCGGACGATGCCTTCCGAGACGGCATGAGCGGTTGCGAGGACGGTGAGGTTGACCTGCAGCATCGCCCTGAACACTTCGTGGTGCCGATGCAGCGTGGCGAGCAGATCCGGCGTCGCTTTGGCCATGTAGGGCTGGCTGGCGCGCACCAGCGTGATCGCAGCGATGTAACGCCGGGTGCCTTCGGTCTTGTCGCCCTCGAGCCGCATCGCGTCGGCGATCTGACCGGCGCGCACAAGCTCGGTTTCGCGCTCGATCACCTTCAGAAGCGATTCCATCACCTCGATCAGGCCCGCGGCGAGGGTGCGGGCCGCCGCCGGCGTGGTGACGGGCTGTACGGCAGCGGGCTGAACTTGCTGGCTTTGCGTCGCGGTCATGGCGTCGTCCTTTGCGGTCTCAGGAGCGGGCTGCCTGTTGCAGGATCAGGGAGCGGTACACGTCGCTGGCGATGCCGACGCCGCCGGCCTTGGCGATCGCCTGCGAATGCTGTTCGGTCAGCATCGAGCGCCAGACGCCGGTTCCGACCGTGTCGCCGAACGGTCCGTCTCCCTTCAGTCCGGTGGTCATCTGCGAAAACATGGTGTTGAGGAACATCGCTTCGAAGTCTTTGGCGGTCGCTTCGGCCTTCTTCTTGACCTGAGCCGGCAGCTTCGACAGCGCCTCGGCGAGGGTGAAGTCGGGCCGTCCGTTGTAGGTCGGAAGGGTCGGGCCGTAGGCGTTGGAGAGCGGCATCACATCACCTCGATGTCGGCTTCGATCGCACCGGCGGCCTTGATCGCCTGCAGGATGCCGATCAGGTCGCGCGGACCGATTCCCAGGCTGTTGAGGCCGTCGACGAGCTGCTGTAGCGAGACGCCGTCCTTGACCACGGCGAGCTTCTTGCCGTCCTCGGTGACGCCGATGCGCGAATTCGGCGTGACGACGGTGCGGCCGCCGCCGAGCGGATTGGGTTGGCTGACCTGCGGGCTTTCGGAGATCGACACCGTCAGATTGCCCTGGGCCACCGCCACGGTGGCGACCCGAACGTCGCGTCCCATGACGATGATGCCGCTGCGTTCGTCGATGATGATCTTGGCGACCTGATCCGGCTCGACCTGCAATTGCTCGATTTCGGTCAGCAGCGCCACCGCGTTGCCCTTGAATTCGGCCGGGATCGAGAGCTGGACGGTCGAAGGATCGAGCGGCTCGGCGCATTTGATGCCGAGATAGTCGTTGACCGCGGCGGCGATCCGCTTGGCGGTGGTGAAATCGGAGTTGCGCAGCGCCAGCCGCACGTTCGGCAGCCGGTTCAGGGCGAATTCGATTTCGCGCTCGATGATCGCGCCGTTGGCGATCCGGCCGACCGTCGGCACGCCGCGGGTGATCTTGGCGGCTTCGCCCTCGGCCTGGAAACCGCCGATCGCCAGCGAGCCCTGCGCGACCGCATAGACGTTGCCGTCGGCGCCGAGCAGCGGGGTGACCAGCAGGGTACCGCCTTGAAGGTTCTTGGCGTCGCCGAGAGCCGACACGGTAACGTCCATCCGGGTACCCTGTGTGGCGAACGCCGGCAGATTGCCGGTGACCATCACGGCCGCGACGTTGCCGGTCCGGATGGTGGCGCCGCGGATGTTGACGCCCATCCGCTCCAGCATCGCCTGCAGCGACTGCTTGGTGAACGGGATGTTGTTGAGGGTGTCGCCGGTGCCGTTGAGGCCGACCACCAGACCGTAACCGATCAACTGGTTCTGGCGGATACCTTCGATATTGGCGAGATCCTTGATCCGCGAGGTCGCGCCCGCCGCCACGCCGGACAGCAGCAGCGCACACAGGGCGGCCGCGGCCAGTTTCAGCAGGTGGGTGGGTACGCGCGGCATTGTCGGCTCCTGTCGATCCATCGCTGCTGTCGCGGGCGATGTGGTCGGTCTTTCCTTGCCAGTCCTGTGCCACCCGGCAAATTGAAGCAACCTGTTGAATTTGCGAGGCGAAAATCCATCGTCCAAGGTTCCGGACGGGTTCCAGACGCGGCGAAACTGCCGTCGCCGGCAAATCTTGCCGAGCCGTTTACCCATCGTTAACCATAAACCGGTTTGCTGCGGGTCGGGGGCCTCAGCCCTGTTGCCGCCCTGGGTGTAAGCTGTTCCGCGGCGAGCCTGGACACGGCGAGAGACACGATGCGCATTTACGGTCCGAACGGCACCACCACCTCGACCGGCTCCGGCACTGTCCGGCGCTCCGGATCGAGCACGTTTTCACTGCCCACCGCCCCGACACCTTCCGAAGCCAAGCCGATCAGCGCGCCGCGCCCGCCCGCCGGTCTCGATGCGCTGCTGGCGATGCAGGGGGTGGAGGATGCCACCGAGCGGCGCAAGCGTTCGGTGCAGCGCGGCCGCACAGCCCTGGATGCGCTCGACGATCTGAAGATCGGGCTGTTGTCCGGCTCGCTGGACGGCGCCACGGTGGCCCGGTTACGCGCTGCCGCGGCCGAACTGAAGAACTCCTCCGGCGACCCCGGCCTCGATGCGGTGCTCGCAGAGATCGAGCTGCGGGTCGAGGTCGAACTCGCCAAGGCCGGCCAGGCCTGACCCGGCCAATCCCGTTCCCCAGCTATTCCGGCGTTCCGGTGCGATCGGTGCGGACGATATTGTCTGTCACAACCCGGCGCTATATAAGCTGCCGCGCAGGCGGGGTGCTTACCGTCTGATGTGAATCATGGATTGCCCTTGGAAAAGTTGAAAGACTATCGACCATCCGAGAAAGAGCCGTTCATGAACGAGCGGCAGCGCGAGTATTTTCGCGCCAAATTGTTGGCTTGGAAGGACGAGATCCTGCGTGAAGCCAAACTCACGCTCCAGGCACTACAGGAAGAGAACGTCAATCATCCCGACTTGGCCGATCGCGCCTCTTCCGAAACCGACCGCGCGATTGAACTGCGCGCTCGCGACCGTCAACGCAAGTTGATCGCCAAGATCGACGCAGCGCTGCAACGTATCGAAGACAACACCTACGGCTATTGCGAAGAGACGGGCGAACCGATCTCGCTGAAGCGGCTCGAGGCGCGCCCGATTGCGACGCTCTCGGTCGAAGCCCAGGAGCGCCATGAGAAGCGCGAAAAGGTGTATCGCGACGAATAGGTCGGTCGCCTGATTGAAGTTTTACGGCGTCGCTCCCGGTTGGAAGCGGCGCCGTTGTTTTTTCGAGCATGGCCTTCGCTGTACCGCTCCGGGAGCGAACGGACGCGCAGGCTCAGTATCGGCGCTGACGCTGACGAGGCTGTTGCTGCGGCGGCGGAACGTCCTGCGGCTCGGCGGCCTGCTGGCGTGCGCCGAACGCGACCACAGGATTGATGTCACAATAGGCCCGGGTGCCGGAGGCCGTCACCATGCACTGCTGGTAGGAGTCGAACTGGCAGTTGCCGGGGTAACCCCATTCGCCGCCTTGCAGGCAATAAGGGAAATCGCGGGCCGAGGCCGGAGCCGCCGCCAGGGTGAGGATGGTCGCTGCCGCCAACAACGCGGCGCCGGTCTTGGTCATCTGAATCTCTCCATTGGGCCCGATGGTTCGACGAGGAATCATCGGGCGCGGGGGAACGTAGCGTCCTCCGGACGCGATACAACTACGATCCCGGGATGCCGTCGATGCGCCGGATCATGTCCGCCGATGTCCGGACCGAGGAGTTGTGATCGGCCGTGATCCGGCGTGTCCGCACCGGGCCCGGGTTTCGCGCCTCAGTCTTTCCGCGTCATCGCCAGCAGCCGCGCCAGCAGTTTCTTGCGGTCCATCCGGAGATCGGGGGCGAGGTGGGTGAGGTCGGCGAGCCAAGCGCCGTCGGCGGCGAGCCGGACGATCTCCAGCGCCGGCGCGGAGTCGGTCTTCTTGTGCGTCGCCAGCCATGCCCGCATCCTGGCCGACCAGCGCGGCCGCAACAGCGGATCGGTCATCATCGACACCGCCAACGCGCCGCCGCACTGGCTGTGGTCCTGATCGCTGAGGTTGAAGGTGGCTCGGACATAGGCGCGGGTGAAGCAGCCGTAGCTGGAATCGTCGGCCTGCAGCGCCTCGTCGACGGCGGCGCCGAACACGTCGAGCTGGGCGTCGAACACCGCCTCGATCAGTTTGTCCTTGGTCGGGAAGTGATGAAACAGGCCGCCTTTGGTGACGCCGGCCGCGGCGGCGACGGCCTGCACCGTCACCGCCTGCAGCCCCCGCTCCAGCGCCAGGGCGGCGGCGCAATCGATCAGCGCGCGCCGGACGACTTCCGGTTGTTTCTTTCGCTCATAGGCGCTGCTCATCGCGGCGAGAGGCTCTCCCTGTGACGTTGCGGTGAATCTAGACGGAGGGCGGTTGTCATTGTCAATCAGATAATATACCAACCGACCGGTATCTTTTGAGCGGTTGCGGCGAGGCTGGGGAGCCCTGCGGCCGCGCCGAGCAAAGGTGATGACCGTGACGACGAAGACGATTGCCGCTCTCCGGGCCGCTTGCGCGTTTGGCATGTTGGTGGGCCTGGCCGGCTGCGGCGAAGACAAGCAGGCCGGCGCAGCGGAGAAGCAAGCGCCGCCGGTCGTGGTGAGCGTGGTGACGGTCGCGCCGGAAACGCTGCGCATCGTCAGCGATCTGCCGGGCCGGATCGCGCCGACGCGGATTGCGGAAGTGCGTCCGCGGGTCTCGGGCATCATCATCGAGCGGGTGTTTCAACAAGGTACCATCGTCAAGCAGGGCGATGTGCTGTACCGGCTCGACCCGGCGCCGTTCCAGGTTCGCGTCGCCAGCGCCAAGGCGGCGCTGCAGCGTGCCGTGGCGACGCGCACGCTGGCGGCCCAGCAGGCCGAGCGCCAGACCCGGCTGAGGGATCGCGACGTCACCACCGGCCAGCTCTACGACAAGGCGGTCGCCGAACTGGCCCAGGCCGAGGCGGATGAGGCCTCCGCACGCGCCGGCCTGCAGACCGCCGAGCTCGATCTGCAATACACCGAAGTCCGTGCGCCGATCACCGGCCGCATCGGCCGCGCGCTGATCACCGAAGGCGCGCTGTTCACCGTCGGCGGCAGCGAGAGCCTGGCGACGATCCAGCAGCTCGATCCGGTCTATGCCGACTTCACTCAGTCGGCCAACGAGATGCTGGCGCTCAAGCATGCCGCGCAGCGCACCGCAAAGCCCGGCGACGCAATCGAAGCCGAGGTCCGCTTGCGGTTCGACAATGGTACCAACTACGCGCATCGCGGCCGGTTGCTGTTCTCCGAAGCCTCGGTCGACGCGACCACCGGGCAGGTGACGCTGCGCGGCGAGTTTCCCAACCCGGACGGCGATCTGCTGCCCGGCATGTACGTCCGGGTGCAACTGGTGCAGGGCGAGGAGGCCGGTGTGCTGGCCGTGCCGGACCGTGCGTTGCGCCGCGATCCCGGCGGGCAGGCGCAGCTCTACGTGGTCACCGCCGATCGCAGGGCGGAGTTGCGGCCGGTGACACCGACGCGCCTGGTCGATGGCCGCTGGATCATCGCCAGCGGGTTGAAGGCCGGCGATGCGGTGATCGTGCAGGGCTTCCAGGCGCTGTCGCCGGGGGCCTCGGTCGATCCTAAGCCGTGGTCCGGGATCGCGGCGGCCGGCACGGCCAGCGCCTCGCGCGCGAAGTGAGGCCCGGCGATCATGCCTGATTTCTTCATCTCGCGGCCGGTGTTCGCCTGGGTCGTCGCCATCTTCATCATGATCGCCGGCGCGCTGGCGATTCCGTTTCTGCCGGTCGCGCAATATCCGAACATCGCGCCTGCGAAGATCTCGGTCACCGCCAACTATCCGGGCGCTTCGTCGGAGGAGATCTATCAGGGCGTCGTCCGGCTGATCGAGGATCAGCTCGCCGGCATTCCCGGCCTGATGTACTTCGAGTCGACCACCGACGCGACCGGCCAGATCTCGATCGAGGTCTCGTTCCAGCCCGGCACCTCGCTGGCGCAGGCCACGGTGGACGTGCAGAACCGCATCCGGCGTGTCGAGTCGCGGCTGCCGAGCGCGGTGACGCAGCGCGGCATCCTGGTCGACGAAGCCTCCAGCACCTTCCTGATGTTCATCTCGGTGCAGACCACCGACGGTTCGCTCGATAGCATCGCGGTCGGCGACTACATCACGCGCAATATCATCAGCGAGATCCGGCGGGTCGAAGGCGTCGGCAAGGCGCAGTTGTTCGGCACCCAGCGGTCGATGCGGGTCTGGATCGATCCGGACAAGCTGTTCGGCGTCGGATTGACCGTCAGCGACGTCTCGGCGGCGATCGCGGCGCAGAACGCGCAGGTCGCGGCCGGGCGGATCGGCGCGACGCCCAATCCGGTGTCGCAGGAGGTCACCGCGCCGGTGCTGGTCAAGGGCCAGCTCGGCACGCCGGAGGAATTCGGCGGCATCGTGCTGCGTGCCAATCGCGACGGTTCGTCGGTGCGGCTGCGCGACGTCGCCCGGGTCGAGGTCGGCGGCGAGGACTACAATTCGGAGAGCCGGCTGAACGGTCAGCCCGCGGCTTCGATCGGCGTCCAGTTGTCGGCGACCGCCAATGCGCTCGCCACCTCCAGGGCCGTCACCGCCAAGATGAAGGAACTCGCGCAGTATTTCCCGAAAGGGATGACCTACGAGATTCCTTACGACACCACGCCGTTCATCAAGGCGTCGATCGAGAAGGTGCTGTACACGCTCGCCGAAGCGGTCGCGTTGGTGTTCGTGGTGATGTTCCTGTTCCTGCAGAACATCCGCTACACCCTGATCCCGACCCTGGTGGTGCCGATCGCGCTGCTCGGCACCTGCGCGGTGATGTTCGCCACCGGCTTCTCGATCAACGTGCTGACGATGTTCGCGATGGTGCTGGCGATCGGCATCCTGGTCGACGACGCCATCGTCGTGGTCGAGAACGTCGAGCGCCTGATGGCGACCGAAGGGCTGTCGCCGCGGCAGGCGACCATCAAGGCGATGAGGCAGATCAAGGGCGCGATCGTCGGCATCACGCTGGTGCTGACCGCGGTGTTCCTGCCGATGGCGTTCTTCCCCGGCGCGGTCGGTATCATCTATCGGCAGTTCAGTCTGACGATGGTGGTGTCGATCCTGTTCTCGAGCTTCCTGGCGCTGACCCTGACGCCGGCGTTGTGCGCCACCTTCCTGAAGCCGGTGCCGGAC
Source organism: Rhodopseudomonas sp. WA056 (assembly GCF_010906995.1). Lineage (NCBI taxonomy): Bacteria > Pseudomonadati > Pseudomonadota > Alphaproteobacteria > Hyphomicrobiales > Nitrobacteraceae > Rhodopseudomonas > Rhodopseudomonas sp. WA056. Next base: position 55,032 of record NZ_QPFS01000010.1, read on the forward strand.
GATCACCACGAGAAGGCCGGCTTCTTCGGCTGGTTCAACCGCAGCTTCACGCGCATCGCCGGCCGCTACCGTAACGGCGTCCGCTGGGCCACGGGGCGGACCGGGCGGCTGATGGTGGTGTATCTGGCGCTGCTGGCCGGCCTCGGCTGGGCTTACTTGCGGCTGCCCGCGGCGTTCCTGCCGACCGAGGATCAGGGTTATCTGATCGTCGACATGCAGGCGCCGACCGAAGCGACCCAGACCCGCGCGATGACGTCGATCGAACAGGCCGAACGCGTCTTCCTCGCCGATCCGAGCGTGTCCCAGGTGTTCACCGTCGCAGGCTTCAGCTTCTCCGGCAATTCGCAGAGTGCCGCGGTGGCCTTCGTGACGCTGAAAGACTGGAGCGAACGCGGCCATGATAGCGCCGCGATGATCGCCCAGCGCGCCAATGTCGAACTGGCGAAGATCGGCGATGCCGCCGTCATGGCATTCGAGCCGCCACCGATCGACGGTCTCGGCAACTTCACCGGCTTCACCTTCCGCCTGCAGGATCGCGGCAGCCGCGGCAATGCGGCGCTGGATGATGCCGCGACGCGTCTGACCGCGGCCGGCGCCGCCAGTCCGGTGCTGGCCGGTGTCCGGGTCGAGGGCCTGGCCAATTCCGCCCAGCTCCATCTGGTGATCGACCGTGAGAAGGCGAACGCGCTCGGCGTGTCGTTCGCCGATATCAACGCCACCATCACCGGCAGCCTCGGCTCGGCCTACGTCAACGACTTCCCCAACGCCGGCCGGATGCAGCGCGTCACCATCCAGGCGCAGGACGATCGCCGGATGCACGCGGACGATCTGCTCAAGCTGAATGTCCGCAATGCCGCAGGCGGCATGGTGCCGCTGTCGGCGTTCGCGCGGACCGAATGGTCGAAGGGACCGATTCAGGTGATCGGCTTCAACGGCTATCCGTCGGTGCGCTTCGCCGGCGACGCCGCGCCCGGGCATTCCTCGGGCGAAGCGATCGCCGAGATGGAACGGCTGGCGAAACAATTGCCGCGCGGCTTCGGCTTCGAATGGGCCGGGCAGTCGCTGCAGGAGATCCAGTCCGGCAATCAGGCGCCGTTCCTGCTCGGCCTCAGCGTGCTGTTCGTGTTCCTGCTGCTGGCGGCGCTGTACGAGAGCTGGTCGATCCCGCTGTCGGTGATGCTGGTGGTGCCGCTCGGCATCATCGGCGCGCTGCTCGCGGTGATGCTGCGCGACATGCCGAACGACATCTACTTCAAGGTCGGCCTGATCGCGATCATCGGTTTGTCCGCCAAGAACGCGATCCTGATCGTCGAATTCGCCAAGGATCTCCATGCCGATGGCAAGCCGCTGCGCGAGGCGGCGATCGAGGCGGCCGGCATCCGCTTCCGTCCGATCATCATGACCTCGCTCGCGTTCATTCTCGGCGTCACGCCCCTGGCGTTCGCCAGCGGTGTCAGCGCCGGCAGCCAGAACGCGATCGGCACCGGTGTGTTCGGCGGCATGCTGTCCGCCACCGTGCTGGCGGTGCTGTTCGTGCCGGTGTTCTACGTCTTCGTGCTGCAGAAAGTGGAACGGCGGAAGAAGGCTGACGGCAAGGGCGCGACAGGCGAGGGCGAGCTGCCGTCGACGACGGTCGTGCGGTCATAGGTGCTGTCGGCTGCTCGTCAGGCCCGGCCATGGCGGAAGTCACTCAGCGACCAGTTCACGTTCGGCGACGCCTGCACTGCTTCAAAACGACCGCGGCCTCCGTCCGGAGGGAGAGCCGGAGGAGGCCGCGTTGGAACACCTGACCGCGCCTAGGTTCGCGGCCGGGTGTGGGAGCTCGTTGTCGGGGTTCGACGATCAGAACGGCAGCAGCACGTCCATCACCTGCTGGCCGTAGCGCGGCTGTTGCACGTCGGTGATCTGGCCGCGACCGCCATAGGCGATGCGGGCCTGCGCGATCTTGCTGCTGTCGATGATGTTGTCGCTCTGGATGTCCTCGGGCCGCACGATGCCGGCGACGATCAGTTCGCGGATCTCGAAATTGACCCGGATTTCCTGCTTGCCCTCGACCACCAGATTGCCGTTCGGCAGCACCTGCGTCACCACCGCGGCGACCGTGGTCTGCAACGCTTCCTGACGCTGCACCGAGCCCTTGCCGTCGGTCGAGGAGGTCGAGTCCGTCGTCAGTATGCGGCCGGGAAGTACCGCGGTGGCGGTATTGGTGATCGTCTTGCTGCCGATGAAATCGGTGACGCCTGAGTCTTCCTTGCTGGATCGGCTGCGCTGGGTCTGGTTGGCGATGTTGGCCTTGTCGGTGAAGTTCACCGTCACGGTGAGAATGTCGCCGACCTTGGCGGCGCGCTGGTCCTTGAAGAACGCGCGGCTGCCGTTCCGCCACAGCGAATTGGCGTTGTAGGACGCCACCTCGGGTTTTGGCATCGGCATCTGCACCGGCTTGTAGCCGGGCTGTGTGGTCGGGTTCTCGATCGGAGTGAGCGCCGGCCGTTCGCCGATCGCGGCGAGACGATCGATCGAGGAGCACCCCCCGGCGAGTCCGCCGGTCGCCATCAGGGCGGCGACCAGAACGATGCGTTGAAACGGCACTGACTTGGACATGAACGTTACTCGGGTTTCGCTGCGCTGGCGATGATGCGCGGGGAGACGGCGGTGATCGAGACCTGGCCGCGTCCGATCACCGTGCCGGCGATGGTGCGCTTGGATTGCAGGTTGAGGACGTTGACGACGTCGCCCTCGGCGCCGGTTTCGAGCGCCTTGCCGCGTGCCGTGAGATAGATGCCCGCGGTGCGATAGATCAGCGTGACGCTCTGATCGCGCGTCACCAGATCCGGCTTGGCGAGATCGGCGTTGCGCAGGATCTGGCCGCTGCGCAGCGGCTGCCGCGCCTGCATGCCGATCGCGCCATCGCGCGAGGCGGCATCGGAGGCGACCTCGCTCTTCGGCCGGCGTTCGGTCGCGATGTCGGACGTTTTGATCACTTCATTGCGCTGCACCGGGCGGGTCAGCACCGTGGCGACGACGGTTTCGATCGCGGTGCCGGTGAGCCGCAGCCGCTCCGGCGCCGCGCCGCTCCCGCCGGCGATCTCGTAGCTGACGTCGAACCGACCGCTGCGCAGGTCGAAACGCTCGCTGACGAGTTGCAGCTTGCCGGAATAGCTCGCCGGCAGCGTCTTGGTTTCGATGTCGCGATCGAAATTCACCGTCAGGTCTTCGGCCTCGCCGAGACCGTGGCGCTGCTGCAGCGTCTGAATCAATTGCTGCTCGATCTCCTTGGCCGGCAGCGTGCGGGCGAGCCGGGTCACCGTGACTTCGGAGATGTCGCGGGTGTCGACGCCGATCACCTGGTGGGCGCGCAGCGCGGCCAGCACCGTCGCGGTCGGCAGCGCGCCGGTGGTGCCGAGGTCCGGCGAGCGATAGATCGCGATGTTGGCCGCGGTGCCTGCGTTCTCGATCACGTCGCCGATCCGCACCAGTTCGCCGGTGACTTCGACATGCGGGCGCAGCACCGGCGATTTCAGCACGTCGCTGGGGCGCGCGCCGTCGTCGGGCTGGGCGGACGGCGCGGCGGCCTGGCCGGCGGCGCCGCCCGCAGCCGCGGCGATCAGTGTCGTGGCGAGAAGGAGCGTGCGGATCATCAGTCGCCTCCCTCAGCGGAACATGTTGGCGGTGGATTGCAGCATCTGGTCGGCGGCGCTGACGACCTTGGCGTTCATCTCGTAGGCGCGCTGCGCCGAGATCAGGTCGGAGATTTCCGTCACCACTTCGACGTTGGCCTGCTCCAGCGTCTTCTGCATGATGTCGCCGAGGCCGTCGGCGGTGGCGATGCCGTCCTGCGGGGTGCCCGACGCCGGCGTTTCGACGAACAGGTTGTCGCCCTGCGGCTGCAGGCCGGCCTTGTTGATGAAGCGCGTCAGGCCGATCTGGCCGAGTACGGTCGGGGTGGTCGAGCCGGAGATCGTCACCGAGACTTGGCCGTTGGTGGCGACGGTGATGCTGGTCGCGCCGTTCGGGATGGTGATGGTGGGCTGCACCGGGTTGCCGCCGGCGGTGACGATGCGGCCGGTGTTGTCGGTGGTGAACGAGCCGTCGCGGGTGTAGGCGAAGGTGCCGTCCGGCATCTGGATCTTGAAGAAGCCTTCGCCGCGCACCGCCATGTCGAGGTCGTTGCCGGTCGGCGACAGCGTGCCCTGGGTCATCAGCCGCGGCGTGCCGACGGTCTTGACGCCGCCGCCGATGTCGACGCCGACCGGCAGGATCGTGCCCTGGTCCGATGCCTGCGCGCCGACGCGGCGGACGTGATCGTAGATCAGATCCTGGAACTGCGCCGTCTGCTTCTTGAAGCCGGTGGTCCGCATGTTGGCGATGTTGTTGGAGATCACCTGAACGTTGAGCTCCTGGGCCGCCATCCCGGTCGCCGCGGTGTAGAGTGCACGCATCGTCGGTCTCCGTTAGGCCGGCACTTCGCCGAGTTTCTCGATCGCGGCTTTGCGCAGCTCGCTCTGCTGCTGCAGCATCGCCGAGATCTGGGTGTAGGTGCGGGTGACCTCGATCATCCGGGTCATTTCCAGCACCGAGTTGACGTTCGACTTCTCGACGTAGCCCTGGCGCAGCATCGACTTGATGTCCGGCGTGCCCTGATCCGACGTCGGCGCGAACAGATTGCCGCCCTGTTTCATCAGGGTCTGCGGCCGGTCGAACGACACCACCCGCAGCTTGCCGCGCAGCGAGTCGATGATCGAGGTGCCTTCCAGCACGCTGACGCGGCCGTCCGGCGAGATCGAGAGCTCCTTGTCGGTCGGCTGGATCACGATCGGACCGCCGGTGCCGAGCACCGGAAAGCCGGAGCTGTTCACGAGTTGGCCCTGGGCGTTGATCTTCAGCGACCCGTCCCGGGTGAAGCGCTCGCCCTGCGGCGTCTGCACCACCAGAAAGCCCGGGCCGTCGATCGCGATGTCGAGCGGGTTCTTGGTCTGCTGCAAGGAACCGGTCGACAGATCGTGATAGGTGGCGCGGTCCTGCACGAAGCTGACGCGCCGATCCGGCCGCGCGAAATTGTCCTCGTGCGCGCCGGTGTTCAGAAATTCCTGAAACATCGACCGCTCGGCCTTGAAGCCGTTGGTGCTGATGTTGGCGAGGTTGTTCGCGACGACATCCATCTGTCGTTCGAGCACGACCTGCCGTGACAGTCCGACGAGAAGTGCATTCTCCATCGGTGGTTCTCCCTTGAATGATCCGCCGCCAAGCCCTCCCAGACCGTCGGCGCATCGTGCGAACCCCAGGTGCTCTCCCAAGCGCGGGGCTCGACGGAGATCTAGCGAAGACCGTGCCAGTTCAAAAAATGACGATATTTCAGTTGTTTGGCCGTTTCTGTGGGCGCGGCAGGGCGGCAATAAAGGTCTTGTTGACCATACCGGCCGGCAAATTCTTCCTAGCCGCGGCCGCCGTGGAAAGGTTCCGTTAACCATTGCGCCATAGCGTCGTCTGATCAGAGCCTTGGGCGCTGGCGGCGTTAGTCTCGCGTTTACGGTTCGCCTCGGCCGCGGCTCGCTTTTGCAACACACGGGCGATTCGGCCGATGGCGGACCCAGAGAAACCGGATGAAGGCGCAGCGGCCGAAGGCGCAGCGCCGAAGAGCAAGAAGAAGCTCATCATCATCGGCGCCGCCGCAGCCCTGGTGCTGATCGGCGGCGGCGGTGGCGCATGGTTCTTTCTGTCTGCCGGTCACCATAAAGAGGCGGAACACGCCGAAGCCGCCAAGGCGGTCAAGCCGCCGAGCTTCATCGAGGTGCCGGAGATCATGGTCAACCTGGCCGGCACGCCGGGTGAACGGGTGCAGTATCTCAAGGCCAAGGTCGTGCTCGAGGTGAAGGACGAGAAGCTGGTCGAGCAGATCAAGCCCAACATGCCGCGCATCACCGACCTGTTTCAGACCTATTTGCGCGAGCTGCGTTCGGGCGACCTCAACGGTTCGGTCGGGATGTTTCGGATGAAGGAGGAGCTGACGCGCCGGGTCAACATGGCGATCGCGCCCTCGCAGGTGACGGCCGTGTTGTTCAAGGAAGTGCTGGTGCAGTGAGCTGACCATGGCGGGCCAGGACCAACTCGACCAGGACGCAATTGCCGCCCAATGGGAAGCCTCCATGGCGTCGGAGGATCCCGAGGCCGCGGCGAAGGCGGCAGCGGAGAACGAACTCACCGGGACGATGGCGGAGCAATGGGCCGCCATGGTCGAGGACGGCGGCCGCGATCTCGGCGGCAGCAAGAACGGCGGCGAGCGGGTGCTGTCGCAGGAGGAGATCGACAATCTCCTCGGCTTCAGCGTCGGCGAGGTGCATCTCGACGAGAACTCCGGCATCCGGGCGATCATCGACTCGGCGATGGTCTCCTACGAGCGTCTGCCGATGCTCGAAATCGTGTTCGACCGCCTGGTGCGGTTGATGACGACGAGCTTGCGCAATTTCACCTCCGACAACGTCGAAGTCTCGCTCGATCGCATCACCTCGGTGCGTTTCGGCGACTACATGAACTCGATTCCGCTGCCGGCGGTGCTGTGCGTGTTCAAGGCCGAGGAGTGGCAGAACTTCGGGCTCGCCACCGTCGATTCCAGCCTGATCTATTCGATGATCGACGTGCTGCTGGGCGGCCGCCGCGGTCAGGCCGCGCTGCGGATCGAGGGACGTCCCTACACCACGATCGAAACCAACCTGGTGAAGCGGCTGCTCGAGGTCGTGCTCGCCGACGCCGAGCAGGCGTTCCGGCCGCTGTCGCCGGTGTCGTTCTCGATCGACCGGCTCGAGACCAATCCGCGCTTCGCCGCGATCAGCCGGCCGGCCAACGCCGCGATCCTGGTCCGTCTGCACATCGACATGGAAGACCGCGGCGGCAACATCGAGCTGCTGCTGCCCTACGCCACGATCGAGCCGATCCGCGGCGTGCTGATGCAGATGTTCATGGGCGAGAAATTCGGCCGTGATCAGGTCTGGGAAGGCCACCTCGCCACCGAGATCGTGCAGGCCGACATTTCGGTCGACGCGGTGCTGTACGAAGCCGAACTGCCACTGCGGCAATTGATGGCGCTGCAGGTCGGCGACACCCTGCCGCTGGAATTGCGCGCCGACGCCACCGTGGCGGTGCGCTGCGGCAGCGTGGTGCTCACCGAAGGCCGGATGGGCCGGGTCGGAGACCGCGTCGCCATTCGCGTCACCAAGCCGTTGCGCAGGCCGCTCACCACCTACGCGATGTTCGAGCGCACCGACGAGCAGAGCAAAATGATGGAGGCACAATGAGCCACACCTTCGCAATCGTGATCGAAAGTCTGGTCGCCGTGCTGCTGCTCGTCACCATCGGCTATTGCTGGATGCTCAACAAGCGCCTGCTGCGCCTGAAGGCGGACGAAGCCTCGTTGAAGGCGACGATCGGCGAGTTGATCACCGTCACCGAGATCGCCGAGCGCGCAATCGGCGGTCTCAAGCTCACCGTCCGTGAGGTCAACGAGAATCTCGGCCGCGACATCGCCGCCGCCTCCGCGCTGTCCGATCAATTGAAGAAGCAGCTCGGCGAAGGCGACAACGTGCTGCGGCGGCTGTCGAAGATCGTTGCGGCGGCGCGGCCGGCGGGCGACCTGCCGGCGGTGTCGGCGGCGCAGGCCAACGCGGCGGCGGCGCAGGCGTTCGCGGAGCGCAGGCGACACGACGGCTTGGCTGCATGAACGCATTCCGGGATATCCGCATCCTGCCGGTGGTGTTGGTCGCGATCTTCGGCCTCGCGGTGCTGAAGATCGCCGGACTGGCGCTCGATGGCGGCTACGTGTTCGACTACGACCCGAACGCGACCAAGCCGTCATGGGCCCAGGACAACCTGAACTTCCCCGGCCGGAAGCAGATCGATCCCGACATCACCGGCTCGGTGCCCAGCGAGCCGAAAAAGGAAGAGCCCAAGCCCGCCGTCGCGGCCCCGGAGCAGACCAAGCCGGCCGAGGCCGAGCCGGAAACGCCGCCGATTTCCGCCTCGGAACGCGCCATCCTGGAGCGCCTGCAGGCGCGTCGCCAGGAGCTCGAGGCGCGCGCCCGAGAAGTCGAAATCCGCGAGAGCCTGCTCAAGGCCGCGGAGAAGCGGATCGAGGCCAAGGTCCAGGAGATGAAGGAGACCGAGGGACAGATCGGCAAGGCCAGCGAAGAGAAGTCCGAGGCGGAGACGGCGCGCTTCAAGGGCATCGTCACGATGTACGAGTCGATGAAGCCGAAGGACGCCGCGAAGATCTTCGATCGTCTGGAAATGCCGGTGCTGATCGAGATCGCTACCCAGATCGCGCCGCGCAAGATGTCCGACATCCTCGGGCTGATGACGGCGGAAGCCGCCGAGAAGCTCACCGTCGAAATGGCGCGCCGCGCCACCGGCAAGGCGGCGGTGGCCGCATCGGTTCAGGTGTTGCCGAAGATCGAAGGCCGGCCGGCGCCGCGGCAGTGATCGGCGCGGTGGACTACCCGCTGATCCGCGTCAGCAATGCCTTGAAGCCGAGCGATGGGGCTTCTGCCGCCATGCCTTCCACCTGCGCGTAGTCGCCGATCGTCGAGCCGTGGAAGTCCACCCGTACCTCGTCGATCCCGAACACCGACTGAATCGTCGGATCGCCGGTGTGCCTGCGCGCCGTGACGGTACCGTGGATCGACTGGCCGTTCTGTTCGTAGGCGCCGATATAGGCGAACGCCGAACTGCCGCCGTGCAGCCGGCCGTCGGATGCGAAGATCACGCCGACGGCTTTGCGGCGCGGCGTTTCGAACTCGACTTTATAAAGTCCCTTCAGCAGCATGGTGGTGGTCAGCTTGCCAGTGAGGTCTGTGAGCGCGCCGCGTCGGCGGGCAGTGCCGGTTCGATCGTTTGCGATGGTTCGTCGTCAGGACGCGTCAGGGCGACCGGTGGCGGCGTGGCGGGACGGGCATCGCGATCACAATCGCTCGTGAGGATGGTTCGGGCGTTCGTGCTCGCCGCGGGAGTCGATGCTACCAAAAACGTGTTTATGTCGACAATCTAAATCTTAGATTGTGTTGACGGTGGCCTGGTGCCGCAGCCGGGCCGCAATGGCTGCGGCCGCCGATGGTTAAACCACCGTTAACGGCTTTTGTGCCCTAGTGGGGCAGGCTGCGGTTCTGTGCGCTTCCGCCGCGCCCACGCGCATGCGCGAAGCGCATCATCATGGACGGCGGCGAGACTGCCGAGGGCCGGCAGACGACAGGGTCGTTGACCGAAAGACACGACGGATGGCGCGGATGGCTGCCGCTGGAGTTTGGTCGCAGGCGCTGGTCGGGCGCGTCGCAAGGCTCTGCCTTGCGCTCGCGCTGCTGATCGCTGCCGGGCTGAGCGCGCAGCCGGCCGCAGCACAGGTGCGCGGCGAAGCCAGCTTCGAAACCAAGGGCGGCTATGGCCGGCTGCTGATCAAGCTCGCCGAAGACGTCGAGTCCGACGTCGCCACCGCCGGACTGATCGTGGTGATCCGTTTCAAGCGCCCGGTCGACATTCCGGTCGACAAGCTCGCCGACTCGGCGCCGGGTTACATCGGTTCGGCGCGGGCTGATCCGGACGGCTATGCGATCCGCATGGCGATGACGCGCAAGCTCACCGTCAACGCGATGGCCGCGGGTGAGCGGCTGTTCGTCGATCTGCTGCCCGAAAGCTGGACCGGTGCGCCGCCGGGGCTGCCGGCGGACGTCGTCAAGGAGCTGGCCGAGCGGGCGCGCGCCGCCGAGCGGGCGTTGCGGGCGCAGCGTGCCACGGCCGAGCTGAAGAAGCGGCCGCCGAGCCGGGTGCGGACCTCGGTGCAGCCGACCTTCGTCCGCTACGTGTTCGAGGTGCCGCAGGACGTGCGGGTGGCATCGACCCTCACCGACCGCAAGCTCTCGGTGCAGTTCAACACGCCGCTGACTTTCGATCTCGCCGATGCGCAGCTTGCATCGCCGCCGAGCGTCGCCTCGATCGCGCAGAAGATCGATGGCGAGAATTCGACCGTGGATTTCGCGCTGATCGGCGGCGCCGACGTGCATTCGTTCCGCGAGGAGAAGAACTTCATCATCGATGTCGGGTTTCAGCCGTCGACCGCCGATGCGCCGCAAACCATGGGACCGTCGGCGCTGAAGCTGCCGGAGCTCGTGCCGTTCGATCCGAGATTGCTGCAG
>NZ_QPFS01000110.1:0-16405 GCF_010906995.1 Rhodopseudomonas sp. WA056
GTTCGAGCGGCCGTATCGCGGCTATGCGCAAGCCGCCGTGCTGACGCTGCCGCCGCGCAACAAGCCATGACCGGTTGGCTCGCGCTGTTTGCCGCGGGCCTGATGGAGATCGTCTGGGCGCTGGGGCTGAAGCATTCGGAAGGCTTCACCCGGTTCTGGCCCGGTCGTGACCTTGGCCGCGATCTTGGCCAGCTTCTGGCTGATGAGCATCGCGCTGAAATCGCTGCCGTTCGGCACCGCCTACGCGGTGTGGACCGGAATCGGCGCCGCCGGCAGCATTGTGGTCGGGATGACGCTGTACGGCGAGCCGGCGAGCGGCGTCCGTGTGCTGTGCCTGTCGATGATCGTGGCCGGCATGATCGGGCTGAAGCTCAGCACGCCGGCGTGAACAGCATACCGCCCGACCAAGGCGGCGATTGACAAAGCCCACCCGCTTCCATTTGATCGCGCCCGTTCAGGTGTGCCGGGAATCGTCCGGCACAGGGAAGCCGGTGCGGGCCCAAGCTTCTGGCCGCAAACCCAAATCCGGCGCTGCGCCCGCAACTGTGAGCGGCGAGCGATCCTTCAATCGGCCACTGGGCGGCACTTGCCCGGGAAGGCGAAGGATCGCGACGACCCGTGAGCCAGGAGACCGGCCTGAGCGCGTCATCTTCCACCGTGCGGCGCGCGCGGCTGGAGCGGTCCGCCGCACAGGTGACAGGATGCTGCTCACCGGCCGGAGACCGCCATGACCGAACTCGTTCTGCCCGCTTCTTCCGATGGATTCCGCTTCCGCCTGATCGCCGTGCTCGGCGGCCTGGTGCTCGCCAATATCGCCGCCTGGGCCTGGGCGCTGACTGCGTTCGCGGGCGAGCCGGTGCTGATCGGCACAGCGGTGCTGGCCTACAGTCTCGGCCTGCGCCATGCGCTGGACGCCGACCACATCGCGGCGATCGACAACGTCACCCGCAAGCTGATGCAGGAGGGCAAGCGGCCGGTCACGGTCGGGCTGTTCTTTGCCCTCGGCCATTCCACCGTGGTGCTGGTGGCGTCGCTGGCGATCGCGATCGCGGCCAATTCGCTGACCGAGCGGTTCTCCGGCTATCGCGAGATCGGCGGCGTGATCGGCACCTCGGCGTCGGCGCTGTTTCTGTTCGCGATCGCCATCGCCAATCTGTCGGTGCTGAGCGGCGTGTATCGCGCGTTCAAGAAGGCCAAGGCCGGCGAGATCGTGCACGACGACGACATCAACGAGCTGCTGCAGCAGCGCGGCTGGCTGGCGCGGCTGTTCCGGCCGCTGTTCCGCTTCGTCTCCAAGAGCTGGCAGCTATTTCCGATCGGGCTGCTGTTCGCGCTCGGCTTCGAGACCGCCAGCGAAATCAGCCTGTTCGGGCTCGCCGCCAATGCCTCCGGCAACATCTCGCATTGGTCGATCCTGGTGTTCCCGGCGCTGTTCGCCGCCGGCATGACCCTGGTCGACACCCTCGACGGCGTGCTGATGCTCGGCGCCTATGGCTGGGCGTATCGCAACCCGGTGCGCAAGCTGTACTACAACATGACCATCACGACGGTCTCGGTGCTGGTGGCGCTGCTGATCGGCGGTATCGAGACGCTCGGGCTACTCGCCGGGCGCCTCCATCTCGAAGGCGCGTTCTGGGAGTGGATCGAAGAGCTCAACTCCAATTTCGGCGCGCTCGGCTACGGCATCGTGGCGCTGTTCGTGGCGAGCTGGATCGTCTCCACCATCATCTACCGTCTCAACGGCTATCACCGGCTCGACCAGGCCGCCGCGGCCGTGCAGAAATGAGCGCGGTATGACCCGACGTTCCGGACCGAATTCGCGCGCGGCGGCCGTTACCGCTGCGCTCGCGGTGCTCGTGGCCCTGCTGGCGATCGGATCGCTCGCGGTGGGACCGGTCAAGCTGTCGCCGCTCACCGTGGTGCAGGCGCTGGCCGGGTTCGGCGGCGAGGTGCAGCAGATCATCGTGCAGGAGATCCGGTTGCCGCGCACCATCCTGGCGCTGGCGATCGGAGGCATACTGGGCCTGTCCGGCGCGGCGCTGCAGGGCCTGCTGCGCAATCCGCTGGCGTCGCCGTCGCTGTTCGGCGCGCCGCAATCGGCCGCGTTCGGCGCGGTGCTGATCATCGCGCTCGGGCTCGCCGACGTCCGCTCGTTCGCGCTGCCGGTGGCGGCGATTGCGATGGCGTTCGTCTCGGTGTTCGTGCTGCTCGCGGTGGCCGGCCGCAACGCCAGCCTGCTGCTGCTGATCCTCGCAGGTCTGGCGATCTCCGCGCTCGCCGGCGCCGCCACCGCGCTGGTGATGAACCTGTCGGCCAATCCGTTCGCCAGCCTCGAGATCGCGTTCTGGCTGCTCGGCTCGCTGGAAGACCGCAGCTTCCGTCACGTGATGCTGGCGTTGCCGTTCATCGTCGCCGGCGGCGTGCTGCTGTTCAGCCAGCGCGCCGCGTTCCGCGCCCTCAGCCTCGGCGAGGAGACCGCTCAGAGCCTCGGCATCGACGTCGGCCGCCTGCGGCTGATCGTAATCGCCGGCACCGCGCTCGGCGTCGGCGGCGCCGTCTCGGTGTCGGGCACGATCGGCTTTATCGGCCTGGTCGCGCCGCATCTGGTACGTCCCCTGATCGGCCACGATCCGGCCCGCGTACTGCTGCCGAGCGCGCTCGCCGGCGCGGCGCTGCTGCTCGCCGCCGACATCGCGGTGCGGCTGATCCCGGCGTCCTCCGACATCAAGGTCGGGGTGCTGACCTCGATCATCGGCGTGCCGTTCTTCCTGTATCTGATCGTGCGCGAACGCCGCGCGCTGGGTGGAGGCGTCGCATGAGTGCCGCCTTCCTCACCGCGCGCGACCTCGCCGTCTCGCTCTCCGGCCGCGACGTGCTGCGCGGTGTCTCGCTCGATCTGACCCGCGGCCATCTGGTGGCACTGGTCGGACCGAACGGCGCCGGCAAGACCACGCTGCTGCGCGCCCTCGCCGGCCTGATCGAGTCGCAGGGCGAGATCACCATCGGCGGCGATTCGCTGGCGAGCTTGGCGCTGCGCGAGCGCGCCAAGCGGTTCGGCTATCTGCCGCAGGGCCATCTGGTGCATTGGCCGCTGCCGGTGCGCGACGTTGTTGCGCTGGGGCGGTTTCCACACGGCGCCACAGATCCGGCCTGGCTGTCGCCGCTGGATGCGGAGGCGGTCGATCGGGCGATGGCGGTCACCGACGTCACCCAGTTCGCGGACCGCATCGTCACCGAACTGTCGGGCGGCGAACGCAGCCGGGTGGCGCTCGCCCGCGTGCTGGCGCTGGAGGCGCCGGTGGTCCTCGCCGACGAGCCGACCGCCTCGCTCGATCCGCGCTATCAGCTCGACGTGATGCAGACCTTGCGCACCACCGCCGATGCCGGCACGCTGGTGATCGTCGTCACCCACGATCTGGGGAGCGCCGCCCGGTTCGCCGACACCGTGCTGGTGATGGCGAGCGGCGCACTAGCGGCTCACGGAACGCCCAACGACGCGCTGTCGGACGAGATCATGCAGCAGGTGTTTCGCGTCAGCGCCTACCGGGCGCAGTATCAGGACAGCGGCGTGATCCTGCCGTGGTCCGGAACCTGACGGTGCCGCCACTACAGCGGTGCGGCGAGCGCCGCCGCGAGTCGATCGAGCCCAGCGGTATCGGCGGGCAGGCCGAACCTGAGCAGATCGTCCGCCCAGTCGAACCTCCTGCACCAGATCCTCTGCTTCGCCAAAACCTCATGCAACCGATGCGCCTCGGGATGACGCGCCAGCCGGAACAGCGGTGTGCCGCCGACGGTGTCGAGGCCGGCCCTGCGCAGCACCTCGTCAAGCCGCGCCGCCTGCTCGCGCAGTTCGTCGCGCGTCTCGATCGCCCAGGCCCGATCGCGCAGCGCCGCGGCGCCGATCCGCAGCGCCGGCCCGGAACAGCTCCACGGCCCGAGCGCCAATGCGATCCGCCGCGCCGTCGCCTCACCCGCGATCGCAAATCCGAGCCGCACGCCGGCAAGGCCGTAGAATTTGCCGAACGAGCGCAACACCACGATCGGCAGCTCGGGCGTGAGCGCTGCCGCAGTCAACGACGGATCGACATCGGCGAAGGCTTCGTCGATCACCAGCCAACCGCCGCGCCGGCGCAGTTCCGCCGCGGCGCGGCGCAAGGTCTCTGGTTCGACGACGCGGCCATCGGGATTGTTCGGATTCACCACCACCGCGTGGCGGGCCTGCTCGGGAATCTCATCGAGCGACGCGATGCCGACCATCTCGCGCCCGGCGTTACGCCAGGCCAGCGCATGCTCCGCGTAAGTCGGTCCGACGATGGCGACACCGCCCGGCGCTGCGAGATACGGCAGCCATTGAATCAGTGCCTGCGTGCCGGCGGCAGCGACGATGCCGGACTGCTCCGGCACCTCGTAGGCTTGGCGCGCGGCATCGTACAGCGCGGTCTCGTCGGCCTGCGACGGAAGACGCAGCCACGCATCCGCAGCGATCTCCGGAATCGGCCAGGGCCGCGGATTGATGCCGGTGGAAAGATCGAGCCAGTCGGCGGCGGCGGCGCCGCCATGCCGTGCCATCGCCGCTGTGAGATCGCCGCCGTGCTTCATCACCGTGTCTTGCCACCATCGCGACCAAAGCGCGAGAGGCTCGGCGGCTTTTTAGCCGGATTGATGATACTGTTAGTTGCGAGTGTCGCAAATGCTGCAAGCGCAGCCGCGGCACCCAAGGTGGTGTCGATCAACGCCTGCACCGATCAATTGCTGCTGACGCTCGCAGATCCCGATCAGATCCTCGGGTTGAGCCCCTATGCACGCGATGCCGATCGCTCGTTCCTCGCCGCCGCGGCGGCGCGTTTTCCGCAACTGTCGGGCGAGGCCGAAGAGGTGCTGATGCTGAAGCCTGACTTCGTGGTCGGCGGCCGATTCACCAAACGCGCGACGCGCGAGCTGTTGAAGCAGATGGGCCAGCGCATCGTCGAGTTCGATTCGGTGAAGACGATCGACGAGTCCAAAGCGCAGATCCGGCAGATGGCCGATCTTCTGGACCATCCTGAGCGGGCCGAGGCATCGATCACCCGCATCGACGCTGCGGTGACGCGCGCCAAGCAAGCCGCGTCTCGGACGCGGCTCACCGTGCTGCCGCTGGCGCGGCGCGGCTGGGTGTCGGGCCGTGACAGCCTGGTCAGCACGCTGCTCGACACTGTCGGACTGCGCAACGCTGCGAGCGGCCTCGGCCTGCAGCGCGGCGGCTTCGCCTCGCTCGAGGCCGTGGTGGCGCTACGGCCGGACTTTCTGCTGATCTCGGAAGACAGCGATTTCGCCGAGGACGAAGGCCGCGCCTTTGTGCTGCACCCGGCGCTGCAACGCTTCTATCCGCCCTCGAAGCGCATTACGGTGCCGGAACGGCTGACGGTGTGCGGCGGGCCGATGCTCGCCGACGCACTCGATCGGCTGACCGAGGAACTGATCCGCGTGGAGCGTTGACATGTTGTTGGATTCCCACGCGCTGCTGATCGTCGTGGTCGCACTCGTACTGGACGCGCTGATCGGCGATCCCGATTGGCTGTGGAAGCGGCTGGCGCATCCGGTGGTGCTGATCGGCACGCTGATCGGCTGGCTCGATCGGACGCTCAATCGCGACGACTGGTCGGAGCGGACCAAGAAGATCGCCGGCATCGTCGCGGTGCTGTTCCTGATCGCGGTCGCAGGACTGGTCGGGATGTTGCTCGAAGCGCCGCTGCAGCAACTGCCCGGCGGCTGGGTGATCGCGGCCATGCTGGCCGCGACGCTGATCGCACAGCGCAGCCTGTACGACCACGTCGCACGCGTGCGCGACGCCTTCGCGTCCGGCGGCCTGAAGGAAGCACGCGAAAAAGTATCGCTGATCGTCGGCCGCGATCCGCAGACGCTGGATGAAGCCGGAGTCTGCCGCGCCGCGATCGAATCCAGCGCCGAGAATTTCTCCGACGGCGTGGTCGCGCCGGTGTTCTGGCTGGCGCTGCTCGGGCTGCCGGGCCTGCTGATCTACAAGACGATCAATACGGCCGATTCGATGATCGGCCATTTGACGCCGCTGCACCGTTCGTTCGGCTGGGCCGCAGCGCGACTCGACGACGTGCTGAATCTGATTCCGGCACGGCTGTCGGGTCTGCTGATCGCGCTGGTCGCACCGATCGTCCGCGGCTCGGTCAGGCAAGCGATCACGGTGATGCGGCACGACGCCGGCAAGCATCGTTCGCCCAATGCCGGCTGGCCGGAATCGGCGATGGCTGCGGCGATCGGCGTCGCGCTCGCCGGCCCACGCAGCTACGGCGGCAAGATCACCGACGATCCTTATCTCAACGCTGAAGCGCGCAGCGAGGCGACGCCGGCCGATATCGGCCGCGCACTGCGGGTGATGATCGCAGCTTGCGCGCTGCAGGCGGCGATCTACGCGGCGCTGGCATTCGTGCTCTGACGGCTGCGCGCGATTGCAATCATCCGCTCGACGTCGAGATGCGCTTCGAGATGATCGGCCAGCGCATCGAGAGCGGCTTCGATCTGGGATTCGTAAGCGAGCTGCGAGGCGATGCCGAGACCGGCGAGCCAGGCGCGGCGGAAGTCGTCGTTGGTAAACAGGCCGTGCAAATAAGTGCCCTGCACCCGGCCGTCGCGCGAGATCGCGCCATCCGGCCGGCCGCCGATCGTCACCACCGGCCGCGCGCAGTCCGGTCCCTCGGTGCGGCCGAGATGAATCTCGTAGCCATCGACCGGCGCGCCGGTCGCAACATGAGCGCCGCGGACAAGCGTGGTCGACTTGTCGCCCCGCATGATCGTGACGGTGTCGAGCAGGCCGAGCCCTTCGACCGTGCCGGGCGCGCCATCGACGCCGTCGGGATCCGCGATGCTGCGCCCGAGCATCTGATAGCCGCCGCACAGCCCGAGCAGATGACCGCCGCGGCGGACATGCGCGGCGATATCGATATCCCAGCCCTGTGCACGCAGAAACGCGAGATCACCGATCGTCGACTTGCTGCCGGGAATGATCACCACGTCGGCCTCAGCCGGGATCGGCGTGCCCGGCGGCACGAACACCAGCTTGACGCCCGGCTCCATGCCGAGCGGATCGAGGTCGTCGAAATTGGCGATCCGCGCCAGCATCGGCACGGCGATGATGCGCTGTGCGGTCGATGCCTGCGCCCGATCGAGATCGACCGCGTCCTCGGCAGGTAGCAAGGCGGCGGACGGCAGCCACGGCACCACGCCGAGCGACGGCCAGCCGGTCAGCTCGGTAATCGCCGTCAGCCCATGATCGAACAGCCGCACGTCGCCGCGGAATTTGTTGATCAGATAGCCCTTCACCAGCGCCCGCTCGGCCTCGTCGAGGACGAGATGCGTACCGGCGAGGCTCGCGATCACACCGCCACGCTCGATGTCGCCGGCGATCACCACCGGTACGTTCGCCGCTTGCGCAAACCCCATATTGGCGATGTCGCCGGCGCGGAGGTTGATTTCGGCCGGCGAGCCGGCGCCTTCGACCAGCACGATGTCGGCCTCGCGTGCGAGCTTCGCGAAGCTGTCGAGCACGTGCGGCAGCAGTGCCGCCTTCTTGTCGAGGAAGTGCTGGGCGCCGAGTCGGCCGAAGCGCTTGCCTTGCACGATCACCTGCGCGCCGGTGTCGGTCTCCGGCTTCAACAGCACCGGGTTCATGTGCACGGTCGGCGGCAGCTTTGCGGCCCGCGCCTGCACTGCCTGCGCCCGGCCGATCTCGCCGCCGTCGACCGTCACTGCGGCGTTGTTCGACATGTTCTGCGGCTTGAACGGCGCGACCTTAAGCCCCCGCCGCACCAGCGCCCGGCACAACCCAGCCACCAGCGTCGACTTGCCGGCATTGGAGCAGGTGCCCTGGATCATGAGGGCGGGGGTCACAGTCATCGCGCCTTGCTCACCACTTGGCCGTCATTCCGGGGCGCGCCGACAGGCGCGAACCCGGAATCCCGAGGTGTTTTAAAATGTCGAGATTCCGGGTTCGCCGCTGCGCGGCGCCCCGGAATGACAAAAATAAAGGCAGGCATCAAAACTCCACGCCCTTCTGCGCCTTTACGCCGGAACGGAACGGGTGCTTCACCAGAGTCATGTCGGTCACCAGGTCGGCAATTTCGATCAGCGCGGGGTGAGCGTTGCGGCCGGTGATTACCACGTGCTTGTCGGCCGGCTTCTCGTCGAGCAGCACCGCGACGATCTCTTCGATCGGCAGATAGTCGTAGCGCAGCACGATGTTGAGTTCGTCGAGCAGCACCATGCGATGGCGGTCGTCGCGGATCAACTCCCTGGCGCGGTCCCAGCCGGCGCGCGCCGCGGCGATATCGCGTTCGCGGTCCTGGGTCTCCCAGGTGAATCCCTCGCCCATGATGTGCAATGTCGCCAGCTCGGGAAATTTCGCCAGCAGCTTGGCCTCGCCGGTGTTCCATTTCTCGGACTTGGTGAAGTGCACCACGCCGACCGGCATGTCGTGGCCGATGTGACGGAACACCATGCCGAGCGCCGCCGAGGTCTTACCCTTGCCGGTGCCGGTGTGAACGATGATCAGCCCCTTGCTATCTGTCATGCCTGACAGCTTCTTGTCGTGCGCGGCCTTCCGCTTCTTCGCCTTCTCGGCGTGGCGGGCGTTTTCGTCGCGGTCGGGCAACGGATCGGTCATGCAGCTTCCTTCGGAGTGAGAAATTCGGCGAGCAGATCGGCGGCGCGGTTGGAGCGCGGCGTCCACAGCCCGCGCCGGATCGCTTCGTCGAACCGCGCCACGATATCGCGCAGCGCCGCCGGATTGGCGTCCTGCAGAAACTGGCGCACAGCGTCGTCTTCGAGATAAGCGGCGAACAGCAGGTCGAAATGACGGTTGCCGACGGCGTCGGTCGAGGCCGCGAAGCCGAACAGATAGTCCACCGTGGCGGCAATCTCGGAGGCGCCCTTGTAGCCGTGGCGCATCACGCCCTGAACCCACTTCGGATTGGCGGCGCGGCCCCGCACCACGCGAGAGATTTCGTGCGCCAGCGTCCGCGGCAACGGCGCCTCGGGCCGCGAGGTGTCGACATGGGCGATCCGCGGCGCCTGTCCGCGCAGGTTTTCGACCGTCGCGGACAGGCCGCCGATGAACTGGTAGTAATCGTCGGAATCGAGAATGTCGTGCTCGCGATTGTCCTGCGCCTGCGCCACCAGATCGATCTGCGTCAGCCGCGCCGCGAATTCGTCACGCGCCTCGGCCCCCTCCTGCCCCGCCCCATAGGCGTAGCCGCCCCAGGCGAGGTAAGCGCCGGCGAGATCATCGCGGCTGTCCCAGCCGCCGTCGTCGATCATCGCCTGCAGCCCGGCTCCGTAAGTGCCGGGCCGCCCGCCGAACACCCGCGCGCCGGCTTGTCTTTTCGCCAGATCGGGATCGACGCCGCTCTGAACTAATTGTTCGCTGCGGAGGCGGACCTGGGCGGCGATCGGATTGGCGTCATCCGGTTCGTCGAGCGCCGCCACTGCCGCGACCGCGCTGGCGATCAGATCCATCTGCACCGGGAAGGCGTCGCGGAACAGCCCGGAGACGCGGAAGGTGACGTCGACGCGTGGCCGTCGCAGCTCCGACAGCGGCACGATCGCAAAACCGGTGACACGGCCGGTGGCGTCCTCCCAAGTCGGCCGCGCACCGATCAGCGCCAGCGCCTGCGCCACGTCGTCGCCGCCGGTGCGCATATTGGCGGTGCCCCACGCCGACAGCGCAATCGAGCGCGGCCATTCGCCGGCCTCCTGCCAATAGGATTCGATCAGCCGCTCGGCGGCGAGCTGGCCGATCCGCCACGCCGACGGCGTCGGCACCGCGCGGACATCGACTGCGAAGAAATTACGCCCCGTCGGCAGCACGTCGGGACGGCCGCGGGTCGGCGCGCCGGACGGCCCCGGCCGAATGAAGCGGCCATCAAGCCCGCGCAGCAAAGCATCGCGCTCGGCATCGCCGCAAGCCTCGATCGCCGGCCGCAGCGACGTCGCGATCCAGTCCAGCACGGGCCGCGCTTGTGACCATTGGAGCGGCGGCGCTTCGCTCGCCACCAGCCGTAGCGCGAGTGCTTCGACGCGCTCGACCGTATCGCCGTTGGTCCGCCACGGCCGATCGCTCAGTGCCGCCAGAGCTGCCGGGCGCGGACCGGCATAGGGCGTCACGAGATCACGGGTCAGCGGATCGAACGCGGCACCGTTCGCATCCGTCAAGCCGAGATCGCTTGCCAACGCGCGATGCAGCGAGGCGTCCTGCGGCTTCAGCTCGGAGCGCGGCAGACGCGCGATCGACACCAGCAACTCGTCGCGCTGCGAAGCTTGCGGCGTGCGGCCGAACACGTGCAGCCCGTCACGGATCTGCATCTCCTTCAGATCGCACAGATGCGCGTCGATCGCCCGCAGCGCGTCCAGCGTCGCAGTATCGCGGTCGATCGCGACGTCCTCATCAAGGCGCGTCGCCCGGGCCAGCGAAATGATGTCCTCGGCGATGGCGTCGGCGCGATTGGGATCGAGATCGGCCGCCATCGCATATTCGTCGACCAGCGCTTCCAGCCGCGCCATCTCGTCGTGCAGTTCGGCGCGGGTCATCGGCGGCGTCAGGTGATCGACGATCACCGCGGCGGTGCGCCGCTTGGCCTGGATGCCCTCGCCGGGATCGTTGACGATGAACGGATAGAGATGCGGCAGCGGACCGAGCAGCGCGGCCGGAAAACAATCGCGCGACAGCCCGGCGCTCTTGCCCGGCAGCCATTCGAGATTGCCGTGCTTGCCGAGATGGATCACCGCATCGGCGCCGAACACCTGCCGCAGCCACAGATAGAACGCCACGTAGTGGTGCGGCGGCGGCAGTTCCGGATCATGGAAGCTCGATTTCGGATCGATCGCGTAGCCGCGGGCCGGCTGCACGCCGACCAGGATGTTGCCGAAACGATGCAGGCCGAGGCGAAAAACGCCATCGGCGACATGCGGATCGTGCTCCGGCGCACCCCACCGCGTAGTCATCGCCTCGCGCACCGCCTGCGGCAGCTCGGCGAACGCCGCCGCATAGTCCGCCACCGACCAGTTCACGCCTCCGACACGCGTGGCACGGTCGTCCAGCTCGTTGGTCGGGCCGCTCTGCAACCGCTCCATCAGCGCTGCGGTGTCGGACGGCAATTCGCCGGCGGCGTAGCCTTCGGACCGCAGCGTCACCAACAGATCCTGCAGCGATTGCGGCGTATCGAGGCCGACACCATTGCCGAGCCGGCCGTCGCGATTCGGATAGTTGGCCAGAATGATCGCGACACGGCGCTGATCACGTTTCAAATGCCGCAGCCGCACCCAGGCCTGCGCCAGGTCCGCCACCGCGTCGATCCGGTCCCGCAGCGGCTGATACACGGTGGGAGCGAATTCGGCGTCGCCGCCGCGCTGCTTGAACGCCACGGCGCCGGCGAAGACACGGCCGTCGACCTCGGGCAGCACGACATGCATGGCGAGGTCGCGCGGATTGAGACCGCGGCCGGATTGCTCCCAATGCTCGCGCGTCACCCCGGCCTGCGCCACCTGCAGGATCGGGCAGTCCGCCGACGCCAGTACCCCGGAGTCGTCCGTGGCGGTGGCGGTCGCAAACGCGGTGGCGTTGATGATGACGTCCGGCGGCGTCGCGGTCAGCACGCTGCGCAGGAATGCGATCGAGCGCGCATCCTTCAAGCTGGTCACGAAGATGCAGGTTGGATCGAAGTCACGCGCGGCGAGAGCGTCACGCAGCGCCGCAATCGCCGCGGTATCGCCGCTCGCCGCCAGGGCACGATAGAAGATCACCAGCGCGCGGCGGCGCTGCGATGGGGGCGGCTCGGCCGGCCAGAAACCAGCGGCCGGCATCGGCCGCGGCGGCGGCGGGCAGTCGTCACGCAGGATCATCCAGGCGGCGTAGCGCAGCGCCAGGCGAATATTGTCGGCACCACCCTCACTGCAATAGCGCCACAGCGCGTGAGCGTCGTCGAGATCGGCGGTGCTGCGCGCAGCCAGCTCCGCGTTCCACTCCATCTCACCCGGAATGCAGACGAACTGTGCGCCACGCGCCAGCGCATCGCGCCGCAGGCTGTCGACGCCGTGCGGCCAATAGGCCTCGCCGCCAAGCATCCGCAGGATGACCAGCTTGGCCTTCGCCAGCGTGCGCTCGACATAGAGATCAACCGACGCCGGATGGCCGAGCGCCAGGAAATTGGTGAGCTGGAGGGTCGGATAGTCGTCCGGCATCGCGTCGCGCGCCGCGCCGAACGCTGCCAGATCGCTGTCGGCCGCCGACAGCACCACGATATCGGCCGTCGCCTGACCAAGATCGCGCGCAACGTCGCCGTCGTCGATGCTGACGCTGGTGTCGAGCTTCAGGTGCATACGAGGGGCCTTGGTGGCACGAGCACCGCGCTCTCCCCGTCATTGCGAGGAGCGAAGCGACGAAGCAATCCAGCTCCCGGTCCGGAGCTCCTGGATTGCTTCGCTTCGCTCGCAATGACGGAAGACGACATGAACTACCCCGCCAGCGCGCGGCGGGCGGCGTCGGCATCGAAGCCTTTGAGGCCGATCACCACCAGATGGTCCGGGCGCTCGGCGTCGGGACGGGCGAAAGCGAGATCGATCCGCGAGCCGACCGCCTGCACCACGACCGGGGCCGGCTTGCCGGCGACACGGGCATGGCCCTTGACGCGCAGCACGCCGTCGAGCCCGAGCGCATCGCCGACCCGCGCCTTCATGGCGTCCAGCGTCTCCGCCGGCTGCGGGGTGATCACCAGCGAGTCGAAATCATCGTGATCGTGTTCCTCGCCTTCGGCGTGATGGCCAGTGCGGGATGCAAGATCATTCTCGGCTTCGGCATCGAGCCCGATCAGCACCGACGGCGCCAGCGTGCCATGCGACCGCACGATGCGGACGTTCGGCCGTACCCGGCTCGCCAGCTTGGCCTCGAGCGCGGCAAGCTGATCGGGCGCCACCAAATCGCTCTTCGACAGCACCACCAGATCGGCGCAGGCGAGCTGATCCTCGAACACTTCCTCGATCGGATCGTCATGCGTGGCGTCGCGCTGCGCCTTCACGGCGTCGTCGTCGAGCGGCACGCGCCCTTCGCTCAGCGCCAGCGCGTCGACCACCGTGACGACGCCGTCGGCGGTGGCGCGGGTCTTCACTGCCGGCCAGGCGAACGCCTTGAGGAGAGGCTGCGGCAGCGCCAGGCCGGAGGTCTCGATCACGATCGCGTCGAGCGGCGTGTCTCGGTTCAGCAGCTTCTCCATGGTCGGGATGAAATCATCGGCCACGGTGCAGCAGATGCAGCCGTTGGTCAGCTCGACGATGTCGCCCGGTGCGCACACCGACGCGCCGCAATCCTCGACCAGCGAGCCGTCGAAACCGGCATCGCCGAATTCATTGACGATCACCGCGATGCGGCGGCCGCTCGACTGATTGAGCAGCGCGCGCAGCAGCGTAGTCTTGCCGGCGCCAAGAAAACCGGTGAGCACCGTGACGGGAACGCGGTCGGTCATGAACTACTCTCCTGTTTGGCGTTTCAGCCACAGCGGCAGGCCGGCGGCGATGAAGGCGACGTCGGGCACGGCTGCGGCGACGGTCTGGTTGAGACGGCCCTGCGCGTCGCGGAAGGCGCGGCCGAGCGGCGTCTCCGGCACCAGGCCGAGGCCGACTTCGTTGGAGACGAGCACGATCGGACCGGCGGCGACGCCGAGATAGCGCGCCAGCCGCCTCGCCTCGACCTCGGGATCGCGACCGGCTTCCATCAGATTGAACAGCCACAGCGTCAGGCAATCGACCAGCACCGCGCGGCCACGGCCGGCATGCTGGGTCAGCGCATCGACCAGCCCAAGCGGCTCCTCGATCGTGGTCCAGCCATCGCCGCGGCGGGCGCGGTGATGCGCGATCCGGTCGGACATTTCGTCGTCGCTGGCGGTCGCGGTGGCCAGATAAATCTTAGCGTGGCCGCTGCTGGTGACCAGCCGTTCGCCGAACACCGATTTGCCGGAACGCGCGCCGCCGAGCACCAGGGTGGAGATCAGCGCGCTCATGCCGGCGCCCGCCCATCGTCGGGCGACCATTGCGGCGGCGGCAGGCGGACGAGCGTGCTCTTGCGCAGGAGTTCCGGACGCTGCCGCCATGGCACCAGGCCGTAGTGACTATCCTGATAGGAGGCCACGAACGTCGCCACCGCGTCGGCGCCGCTGGCACCGTCGAGATCGCCGAACACGAAGGTGTAGCCGCCCGCACTCGACACCGCGACAGTCGCGGCGCGCTTGCACGCGGACAGACACTGCACGGCGCGCACCTGCACCGAACCGGCGTCCGCCAGCGCGGCGCGGACCGCCTCCAGCATCGGAGCGCCGACGGCGACGCCGTCGATCGTCTTGCAGGTGGTGCAGACGCTGACCATCACCGGCGCGCCAGGCAGCACGCGCGGCGGATCGGCGCTCACATCGGCATGGGGCTCGGAATCCATCGGGCTCGAATCATCGCGTCAGCTATCGAGCTTTGTCGGAACGCGCGGGAGAGGCCTTTGCCGTCCGCACTGCTTCCGTCCGGTGCACCCCGCCCCGACGACGCCTTCAAAGCACAATACGCGATGGCAGGTCTCCTGGCTCGCGAGTCGCCGCCATTCGCCGCCTTCCCAGGATTTCCCAGTGGCCTCGGCGATGGCTCGTCGCTTACAGTTGCGGGGGCAGCTCCGGGATCGAGACGCACCGCGTCTCCCACCGGCTTCCCTTTTCACCTTCCTTACGGAAGGACCATCGCGGCGCACGCTAGCTGCGACGCTGTTGCGGGTCAACAACGCGAAGGTGGTGTTGACCGGACTTGCGCGGTTACGTCAGTTGCGCGCCTTGCCGAACCAAAGGACCATCCGATGCCGACCGACACCCTCGTCACCTGGCAGCCGCCCTCGATCACCCCGGTCGACCCGACGCTGAAAGCAACCTTGCGGGCGCGGGTGGACGGCAAGGCCAAGCCGCTCGGCTCGCTCGGGCGGATCGAAGACCTCGCGATCGAGCTGGCTTTGATGCGACATCCGCAGCCGCCGCGCGCCGACAACGCGGTGCTGATGGTGTTCGCCGGCGACCACGGCCTGACCGAAGAAGGCGTGTCGCAATATCCGTCCGCCGTGACGGTGGCGATGGTGATGACCTATCTGGCCGGCAAGGCCACCGCCAATGCGTTCGCGGCGGCCAACCATGTCGATGTCCGGGTGATCGATGCCGGCGTCGCCGCCGAACTGCCGAAACATCCCGACCTGATCGACGCCAAGATCCGGATGGGAACAGCCAACGCGGCGCGTCAGCCGGCGATGAGCATCGCGGAGGCCTGCCAGGCGCTCGATCGCGGCGCCGAGCTGGCGCGTGCCGAGATCGCTGCGGGCGCGGACGTGATCGCGCTCGGCGAAATGGGGATCGGCAATACGGCTTCATCGTCGTTGCTGCTGCATCGGCTCGGTCCGGCCCCGCTCGACCAGAGCATCGGCATCGGCGCCGGCCAGGACGCCGACGGGATGGTCAAGAAGAAGGCGGCGATCGAAAAGGCGGCGATGCGCAGCACCGCCACCGCACCGCTCGAAGTGCTGGCCGAATTCGGCGGGCTGGAGATCGCCATGATGGCCGGCGCGGTGCTGGGCGCCGCCGCGCAGCGCCGTCCGGTGATCGTCGACGGCTTCATCGCCACCGCCGCGGCGCTGGTCGCGGTGCGGCTGGCGCCGGAAGCCCGCGACTATTGCGTATTCGCCCACCGCTCCGCCGAGCGCGGCCACGATCTCGCGCTGCAGGCGATGGATGCCGCGCCGCTGCTCGATCTGCGGCTGCGGCTCGGCGAAGGCACCGGGGCGATCCTTGCGGTGCCGCTGCTGCGCGCCGCTTCGCGGCTGCTCACCGACGTCGCCGATCTCTCCGACGTGCTCGCAGGCAAACTATGAGCTCGACGCTGAACAGACTGGTGGCGATGACCGATCCGGCCGAGATCGCCGCCGCCAACGCCAATCCGCCGGTGTTCGATGAAGCGTTTCGCGACAAATTCGCCGAACTGATCGCGTGGCGCCGCGACGTCCGCCGCTTCAAGACCGATTCCGTGGCGCCGGAGCTGATCGAACAACTGCTCGATCTGGCCCAGCTTGCCCCCTCGGTCGGCAACAGCCAGCCGTGGCGCTGGATCAGCGTCGACTCGGCCGAGACGCGGGCGCGGATCCGCGCCAACTTCCTGCGCTGCAACGAGGTGGCAGCGACCGCGTATCAGGGCGACCGTGCGGCGCTGTACGCTAAACTCAAACTCGAAGGCATCGACGTCGCGCCGCGGCAGTTCGCGCTGTTCTGCGATCGCGCGACCGCACAGGGCCTCGGCGTCGGCCGCCAGACCATGCCCGAAGCGCTGGATTATTCCGTTG
>NZ_QPFS01000111.1:0-16326 GCF_010906995.1 Rhodopseudomonas sp. WA056
ATCCTTCGGAACCAGACCGTCGAGACTGACCATCTCGATCGAAGTCTGTTGCGGTGAGGGTTTGCGAAGCATCCCCCATGGAATCAAAAGTCCCCGCCAATGGCGAGGACTTTGTCAGCAGTCTGAGGGCCCCGGCATCGCCGGGGCCCTTTTTCGTTGGCTGTCCGGGCACCACCCCGGCCGCGACGGATTTGCGACCATCCACCACCGATGGAACGGTCCATGTTTTCTTCATATTGGATTGCAATTGATGTAATCCGCTCACGGGACATCAACGATCCCGCCCGACAACCGCATGATGGCCGCCGACCGGAGAACCGCTGATGTCGCTTGATTCCGATGTGATCGTCGATCGCCGCCGGATGCGCAGAAAGCTGACGTTCTGGCGCGTCGCAGCGGTAGCCGTCGCGATCGTTGCGGTGGTGGCGATCGGCGTGATGGCGTCGCCGGCCGGACGCGGCACGCTCACCACCACCGGCTCGATCGCCCGCATCAAGATCGAGGGTCTGATCCGCAGCAACAACGATCGCGTCGAAGCACTCGACCGGCTCGGCAAGTCGTCCTACGCAGCCGTGATCGTGCACATCAATTCGCCCGGCGGCACCACGGCGGGCTCCGAGGAATTGCACGATGCGCTGGTGCGGTTGAAGGCGAAGAAGCCGATGGTAGTGGTCGTCGAAGGGCTCGCAGCCTCCGGCGGTTACATCGCCGCCCTCGCCTCCGAACACATCATCGCGCAGCAGACCTCGCTGGTCGGTTCGATCGGCGTGCTGTTCCAATATCCGAACCTATCGGAGCTGTTGAAGACCGTCGGCGTCAAAGTCGAAGAGGTGAAATCGTCGCCGCTGAAAGCCGCGCCGAACGGTTTCGAGCCGACCAGCCCGGAGGCGCGCGCCGCGATCGAGTCGCTGGTGAGAGATTCCTACGCGTGGTTCCGCGGCATGGTGCAGCAGAGTCGCAAGATGACCGACGATCAGCTCAACGTCGTCGCCGATGGGCGGGTGTTCACCGGGCGCCAAGCTGTCGGCCTGAAACTGATCGACCAACTCGGCGACGAGAAGACCGCGATCGCCTGGCTGGAGACGGCGAAGAACGTCAAATCCGGTCTGCCGGTGCGCGACTACAAGCTGGCGCCGCAATTCGGCGATCTCACCTTCCTGCGCGCCGCCGCCTCGATCGCGTTCGACGCCGCCGGACTGAGTGCTGTGGCGCGCCGTGTCGAACAGACCGGCGCAATGCAGTCGGTCGAACGGCTCGGCCTCGATGGCATGCTGGCGCTGTGGGCACCGTCCGCGGGTCAGTGATCTCTGCCCGCGGGGCGTGCAGCCCTTGCGGTATTTTGACCCTGAAAGCCGGTTCGCTGACGCCGCCAGGGCGCGCTTCCCGGTGCCGTCTGTTCGATTTAGCGTCTTGACAGTTCACGGCATTTTCACGGAAATGGCGGTCCGCACGCACGGACCAAATCCTCGATGATCAAATCCGAACTCGTTCAGCGTATCGCCGAGCACAACCCGCACCTGTATCAGCGGGACGTCGAGAACATCGTCAACGCGATCCTCGATGAAATCGTCGATGCGTTGGCGCGGGGTGATCGGGTGGAACTGCGCGGCTTCGGCGCATTCTCGGTGAAGCATCGTCCGGCACGGGCCGGGCGCAATCCGCGCACCGGGGCGCATGTACCGGTCGAGCAGAAGACCGTGCCGTTTTTCAAGACCGGCAAGGAAATGCGTGAGCGCCTGAACCGCGACAGCGGCGACGGCGCCCCAACCAGCGACACAGCGTAGCGCGACGCCCCATTGCCGAGCCAGGCGAGCGAATGACATGCAGAAATTCCTGACGGCCCTGGTGCTGATCCCGCTCGGTTTGATCCTCGTGGTGTTCGCGGTCGCCAACCGCCACATGGTCGACGTTTCGTTCGACCCGCTCGACCCCACCAATCCGCTCGGCCACATCCGGCTGCCGCTGTTCGTGGTGATCATCGCGGTGGCGATCATCGGCGTCATCGTCGGCGGCATCGCCACCTGGTTCGGACAACGGCGATGGCGTCGCGCCGCCCGCCGGCATCAGGCCGAAGCGATCGAAGCCCAGAACCAGCTTGCCAGCCTGCGCGCCGGCCTCGCCACACCGGCGCAGAGCGAGCCGCGCCGGCTGCTGCTCGAGAGCGGTTCCACCGGCTCCGGGCGCGACAAGTCCCGCGCGACGTTGTAAGACTGCGCATTCTCTGCGGCGCCTTGGCGCGCCGGCAACCCAGACTCAGCGCACACCCATGTCCACAATTGTGAAAATCTGCGGTCTGACGACCGCCGACACCCTTGAAGCAGCGGTCGAAGCCGGCGCCGACATGGTCGGCTTCGTGTTCTTTCCCGCTTCACCGCGCCACCTCGACATCGACTTCGCCGATGCGCTCGGCCGTCAAGTCCGCAGCCGCGCCGCCAAGGTCGCGCTCACCGTCGATGCCGACGACGAGCTGCTCGACGCCATCGTCGAGCAGCTTCGGCCGAACTGGCTGCAATTCCACGGCAGCGAGAGCCCGGAGCGGGTGCGTTCGATCAAGCGGATCTACGGCCTGCCGGTGATGAAGGCGATCGCGGTGGCCGGCCCGAACGATCTGGCGGTGCTGCCGGACTACGCCGCAGTCGCCGACCGCATCCTGTTCGACGCACGGCCGCCGAAGGACGCCACCCGGCCCGGCGGTCTCGGCACCGCGTTCGACTGGAAGCTCCTCGACGGTGTCGATGTCAAACTGCCGTTCCTGGTCTCCGGCGGTATCAATGCCGGCAATGTCGCCGAAGCGCTGCGGGTGACGCGCGCCCACGGAATCGACGTCTCGTCGGGGGTTGAGACCTCACCCGGCGAAAAGGACCCGGATCTGATCCGCGACTTCATCCGCGCCGCCCGCGCGGCCTAACCCAAGAGCTGACATGAACCAAGCTTTGCCGAATTCCTTCCGGTCCGGCCCCGACGAGCGCGGGCATTTCGGCATCTATGGCGGCCGCTTCGTCGCCGAGACGCTGATGCCGCTGATCCTCGATCTGGAAAAGGCCTATGCGGAAGCCAAGGTCGACCCGGCATTCCGCGCCGAGATGGACAGCCATCTCAAGCACTATGTCGGACGTCCCTCGGCGCTGTATTTCGCCGAGCGGCTGACCGAGCATTTCGGCGGCGCCAAGATCTACTTCAAGCGTGAAGACCTCAACCACACCGGCGCCCACAAGGTGAACAACGTGCTCGGCCAGATCATGCTGGCCAAGCGCATGGGCAAGCCGCGGGTGATCGCAGAGACCGGCGCCGGCATGCACGGCGTCGCCACCGCGACGATGTGCGCCAAGTTCGGTCTCGAATGCGTGGTGTTCATGGGGGCGGTCGACGTCGAACGCCAGCAGCCCAACGTGCTGCGGATGAAGGCGCTCGGTGCCGAAGTCCGCCCCGTCACCTCCGGCGCCAATACGCTGAAGGACGCGATGAACGAGGCGCTGCGTGACTGGGTCACCAACGTCCACGACACCTTCTACTGCATCGGCACCGTGGCCGGTCCGCACCCCTATCCGATGATGGTGCGCGACTTCCAGGCGGTGATCGGCCAGGAAGTCCGCGAGCAGATCATGCAGGCCGAAGGCCGCCTCCCGGACTCGCTGATCGCCTGCATCGGCGGCGGCTCCAACGCGATGGGCCTGTTCCATCCGTTCCTGGACGATCCGGGCGTCGCGATCTACGGCGTCGAAGCCGCAGGCCACGGCCTCGACAAGCTGCATGCGGCCTCGATCGCCGGTGGCAAGCCCGGCGTGCTGCACGGCAACCGCACCTACCTGTTGATGGACGCGGACGGCCAGATCGAGGAAGCGCATTCGATCTCCGCCGGCCTCGACTATCCGGGCGTCGGGCCGGAGCACTCCTGGCTGCACGACGTCGGCCGCGTCGAATTCCTCGCAGCGACCGACACCGAAGCGCTCGACGCGTTCAAACTGTGCTGCCGGCTCGAAGGCATCATCCCGGCGCTGGAGCCGAGCCATGCGCTCGCCAAGGTCGCCGACCTCGCGCCGAAGCTGCCGAAGGATCACCTGATGGTCGTCAACATGTCCGGGCGCGGCGACAAGGACCTCGCCTCGGTCGCCGAACATCTCGGGGGCAAGTTCTGATGACCACCCGCATCGACACCCGCTTCGGCGAACTGAAGCAGCAGGGCCGCCCGGCACTCGTCACCTTCGTGATGGCGGGCGATCCCGACCTCGACACTTCGCTGCAGATCCTCAAAGCCCTGCCGGCCGCAGGCGCCGACGTGATCGAGATCGGCATGCCGTTCACCGATCCGATGGCGGACGGTCCGGCGATCCAGGCCGCCGGTTTGCGCGCCCTGAAGGCCGGCACCACGCTGAAAAAGACGCTGGGGCTGGTCCGCGACTTCCGCGCCACCGACAATGCGACGCCGCTGGTGCTGATGGGGTACTACAACCCGATCTACATCTACGGCGTCGACGCCTTTCTGGCGGATGCCAAGGCGGCCGGGATCGACGGCCTGATCATCGTCGACCTGCCGCCCGAGGAAGACCAGGAGCTGTGCCTGCCGGCGATGAAGGCCGGGCTCAACTTCATCCGCCTCGCCACCCCGACCACCGACGAAAAGCGGTTGCCGGCGGTGCTCGCCAACACCTCGGGCTTCGTCTATTACGTCTCGATCACCGGCATCACCGGATCGGCCACGGCGGACGCCTCGGCGGTCGGTGCCGCAGTGCAGCGGATCAAGCGTCACACCAACCTGCCGGTCTGCGTCGGCTTCGGCATCCGGACGCCGGATGCTGCGCAGGCGATCGCCGCCCAGGCGAACGGCGCGGTGGTAGGCTCGGCCCTGATCGATGCGCTCAAGGCCAGCCTCGACGCCGAGGGCCGCGCCACCAAGGCCACGGTCGGCGCGGTGGCGGATCTGGTCGCCTCGCTGGCGGCCGGCGTTCGCGGTGCGAAACAGGCTGCGGAATAGCAGCGATCCAAGCAGGACGATGGTCTGGACGGGGCCGTGCCCCGCCGCCATATCCTGACAACGCCATGAACCCAGGCGGCGCCTCGTCGGGCGACGCGCGGAGCACGTCATGAACTGGTTGACCAACGTCGTCCGTCCGAAGATCCGCAACATCCTGCGGCGCGAGACTCCGGAGAACCTCTGGATCAAATGTCCGGATACTGGGCAGCTCGTGTTCTACAAGGACGTCGAGCAGAACCAGTTCGTCATTCCCGGCTCCAACTATCACATGCGGATGGGCGCATTGGCGCGCCTGAAGTCGATCTTCGACAACGAGACCTGGTACGACGTCGCGTTGCCCGAAGTGGTGGCCGACCCGCTGAAATTCCGCGACGAGCGCAAATACGCCGACCGCATCAAGGACGCCCGGACCAAGACCGGCGCCCATGACGCGGTGCGCGTCGGCTTCGGCAAGCTTGAGACTTCGCCGGTCGTGGTCGCGGTGCAGGACTTCGACTTCATGGGCGGCTCGCTCGGCATGGCGGCCGGCGAAGCGATCATCCGCGGCATGGAGCTCGCCGTCGAAAAGCACGCGCCTTTCATCATGTTCGCGGCCTCCGGCGGCGCCCGGATGCAGGAAGGCATCCTGTCGCTGATGCAGATGCCGCGCACCACCGTGGCGGTGCAGATGCTGCGCGAAGCCAAGCTGCCCTACATCGTGGTGCTGACCAACCCGACCACCGGCGGCGTCACCGCCTCCTACGCGATGCTCGGCGACATCCACATCGCCGAACCGGGTGCGCTGATCGGCTTTGCCGGCGCCCGCGTGATCGAACAGACCATCCGCGAGAAGCTGCCCGACGGCTTCCAGCGCGCCGAATATCTCAAAGACCACGGCATGGTCGACATGGTGGTGCATCGCCACGACCTGCGCTCCACGCTGGCGCGGCTGTGCCGGCTGCTGACCAAGTCGCCGGCGCTGACCGTCACCACCGCGGTCGAAGAGCCGGCAGAAGCCGTGGCGCAGGCCGAGCCGGAGGCCGAAGCCCCCGAGCAGAAGACCGCGGCTCCGGCGCCCACCGAGCCGCCGGCCCAGCCGGCCCCGCCGCAGGCGTGAGCGAAGGCACCGCGCCGCCGGCCTCGCTCGGCGAGTTGCGCGCGCGCCTGGCGCGGCTGCATCCGGTCGCGATCGACCTCACGCTCGGCCGGATCGAGCGGCTGCTCGCGGCGCTCGGCCATCCTGAGCGCAAGCTCCCGCCGGTCATCCATGTCGCCGGCACCAACGGCAAGGGCTCGACCGTCGCGTTTCTGCGCGCGATTCTGGAAGCCGCAGGCCTTGCGGTCCACGCCTACACCTCGCCGCATCTGGTCCGCGTCAACGAGACCGTCCGGATTGCCGGGCGGCTGGTTCGCGACGACGAACTGCTGGCGGCACTGACGGATTGCGAGCGCATCAATGCCGGTGAGCCGATCACGCTGTTCGAGATCGAAACCGCGGCGGCGCTGCGGCTGTTCGCCCAGCATCCCGCCGATGTCACCCTGCTCGAAGTCGGCCTCGGCGGCCGGCTCGACGCCACAAACGTGATCGAACATCCGCTCGCTTGCGTGCTGACGCCGATCGGCATCGACCACACCGAGTTTCTCGGGCCGACCGTCGCCGACATCGCGGCCGAAAAGGCCGGCATCCTGCGCCGCGGCGCGCCGGTGATCGTCGCCGAGCAGCGCGACGAGGCGATGGAGGTGATCGAACGTGAGGCCAAGCGGCTGCGCGCCCCGCTGTTCGCCTGCGGCCAGCAATGGCACGTCCAGCTCGAACATGGCCGGCTCGCCTATCAGGACGAACGCGGCCTGCTCGATCTCACCGCCCCCAAACTGTTCGGCCGGCATCAGATCGACAATGCCGGCCTCGCGATCGCGACGCTGCGGGCGCAATCGCACTTCACGATTCCGCAGAGCGCCTACCAGGCCGGGCTGCTGGCGGCGGAGTGGCCGGCGCGGATGCAGCGGATCACGTCCGGCAAACTGCTCGATGACGCACCGGCCGGCTGCGAACTTTGGCTCGACGGCGGCCACAATGCCGACGGCGGACGCGTCGCCGCCGCAGCGCTCGGCGACCTCGAAGAGCGGGTGTCACGGCCGCTGGTGCTGATCGCCGGCATGATGGCCAACAAGGACGCCGCCGCGTTCCTCGCCAACTTCACCGGGCTGACGCGTCACCTGATCGTGGTGCCGATCCCGGACCGGGCCGGCGCGATGGCGCCGGAAGCGCTGGCGGACGCCGGCCGCGCCCTCGACCTGCGGGTGGATCTCGCCGCCGACGTCCCGGCGGCGCTGCGGCGGATCGCGGCGCTGGCTTACGAACTACCGCCGCGGATCCTGATCACCGGCTCGCTGTATCTCGCCGGTCATGTGCTGAGCCTCAACGGCACACCGCCGAGTTAGTCCACATCCGTCGTCATGGCCGGTCAGGACGAGTTCAGAAGCCGCTATCGGACCCAACCGCATTGCGAGCAAGGCGGGTACAAAAGCAAAACGGCCGGCGGATGCCGACCGTTTCAGAGCGTTCATCGTGCGCCTGAGTTCAGACCGCAGCGCTGATCCACTGCTGCAGCTTGGCCTTCGGCGCTGCGCCGACTTGTCGCGAGGCCATCTCGCCGCCCTTGAAGATCATCAGGGTCGGGATCGACATCACGCCGTACTTCGAGGCGGTAACCGGGCTCTCGTCGACGTTGAGCTTCACGATCTTGACCTTGTCGCCCATCGCCCCGGCGATTTCGTCGAGCGCCGGCGCGATCATGCGGCACGGGCCACACCACTCGGCCCAGAAGTCCACCACCACAGGCCCCTGGGCGTTGAGAACCTCGTTTTCGAAATCGGCGTCTGACACCTTACCAACGGCCATGGGATACCTCGTGAAACCGGATGAAGAGCGGCGGCGGGAATCGCGCCGTGATGACGGGTGAACGTAGGAACGCACCGCGGTGCGGTCAAGCACGGCTCACGGCACCGTCAGATCGGCCTGCTCCGCGTCCAGCGCAGAGGCTGAAATCTCCATGATTTCAGCAGCTTCTGTCCAGAGCAGAGCGGCCCGGACGATGCGCTGTGGATAGATCGCGCCGAGCACTGCCCGGTAGCGGGCGAGCTGGCGGACGTAAGCGCGCGGCGCCTCGGCCTCGACCCGCGGCGGAGCATGGTTGGTCTTGTAATCGACGATCAGGACCTCGGTCTCGGTCACCACCAGGCGGTCGACCTGGCCGGACACCAGCACCGGTCCGCCCCGGCGCTGCAGCCGGCCGACGATCGGCACCTCGGCGCGGCTGCCGGGGCCGAACACTGCAGCGAACCTGGCATCGGCAATCAGCCCGAGCACCTGGGCGGCGAGCGCGTCGCGGTCTTCGCTATTCCAATCGGGTGCGTTGCGGGCGAGGAACCGGCCGGCCGCCGCGGAGCGATCGCCAGCGGCAATGTCCGGCAACGATTGCAGCAGCCGATGCACCAGCGTGCCGCGCTGCAGCGCGCGGCTGCGGCTGGCATCGGACTCCCCTGGGCGCAGCCGGCGCCGATCGTCGTCCTCGGCATCCGAGGGCCGCAGCACCTGCTCGGCGGACGGCAGACCGGGCGCCGGCCGGCGCAGCCAATCGGGCAGCGACGTAACCGTCGCCTCCTGGCTCGGCATCGCGGAGCCGGTTTCCTCGATCACATCCTCCGGGCGGCAGTAGCGCTTGATCACGCCGTCCGGCGGGACCGGCTGCATCGCCAGCCCGGACGATTCCAGCCCCTTGCTGATCAGGTCGTACCAGGAATGCGGGCGCACCTCGTTGCGGTTGCCCGGCATACAGCCGCCGACGATCAGCCGGTCGGCCGCGCGGGTCATCGCAACATAAAGCAGCCGGCGATACTCGTCCTCGGTCTCCTCGATCATCGCGCTGCGCGCCTGCTCGACGACGCTCGGATCGTCGGCCTTGCGGCCGGCCCACACCATCGCGGCGACCGAGCCCGGCGCGGCGTTGCCGCCGGGCAGCCGAATCAGATTGAGCCGCTGGGTGTCGGCCGGCGACGAGGTGGTGTCGATCAGGAACACCACAGGCGCTTCCAACCCCTTGGCGCCGTGCACGGTCATCACCCGGACTTCGTCGCGCGAGATCTCCATGTCGCGTTTGATCTCGGTGTCGGCCTCGCGCAGCCACGCCATGAAGCCCTGCAGCGACGGCGCCCGCTTCTGTTCGAAGCTCAGTGCCAATTCGAGAAACTCGTCGAGCGCATCGTTGGCCTCCGGCCCGAGCCGGCGCAGGATCCGGGCGCGGCCGCTGTCGCTGCCATCGCCGCCGAGCAGCCAGGCGTAAAATCCGAACGGCGTTTCGGCCTGCGCCCGCGCCGCGTAGCTCTCCAGCCGGCGCTGCACGGCCGCGAACTTCGGATCGCCTGCGGCGTGCTCAGTGAGCGCGGTGCGCAGCGAGCTTTTACGTTGCCAGGCCAGTTTGAACAGGTCGTCGTCATCGAGCCCGAACAGCGGGCTCTTCAGCGCCACTGCGAGCGCCAGATCGTCCTGCGGCAGCAGCAGTGCGTCGGCGAGATTCACCAGGTCGATGATCGCGATGTGCTCGGTCAGCTTGAGCCGGTCGGCGCCGGCGACTGGAATGCCGCCGCGTTTCAGCGCCTGGATCACCGCGTCGAACGCCGAGCCACGCCGCCGCACCAGGATCAGCACGTCGCCATAGCTCAGCGGCCGGCGCTGGCCGAGCGGCCCGGTCAGGGTGCCGCGGCCGATCAGTTCGCTGATTTCGCCCCGCACCTTGTCGGCAAGCCGAACCTCGGGACTGGTTTCGGACACCGCATCGAACGGCGCCTGCCAGCCTTCGATCTGTTGGCGATCGTCCGGGACTTCCAGCGGCCACAGATCGATCAGGCTCGGCCCGGCATCGGCGAGCGACTGATGCAGCGGATAGGTCGAATCCGCGTGGATACTGCGATAGATCGCCGGATCGCGAAACACGTGATCGACCGATTGCAGGATCGCGGCGCCGGAGCGAAACGAGTAGTTGAACGCCACCTTCTCGAAGGTCAGCCCGGCGCCGGCGAAGCGCCGCTGCAACAGGTCACGCCACTCGGCGAATTCCTTCGGCACCGCGCCCTGGAACGAGAAGATCGACTGCTTCTCGTCGCCGACCGCGAAGATGGTGCGCCGGACGCCGTCGCGGGCACCCTCGCCGGCGGTGAATTCATCGATCAGCCGGGCGACGATCTTCCACTGCTTCGGCGAGGTATCCTGCGCCTCGTCGATCAGCACGTGATCGACGCCGCGGTCGAGCTTGAAATGCACCCACCCGGCCGCGCCGCTGTCGAGCATCGCCAGCGTCTTGTCGATCAGGTCGTCGTAATCGAGCAGACCGCGTTCGCGCTTCTCGCGCGCGATGTTGCCGGCAACCTGCGCGGCGATCACCAGCAGCGCCCGCGTGCGTTCGCGCAAGGCCAATGCGCGGCGCCGTTCGAGCAGAGCACCAAGTCGCGCGCCTTCCCGCTGCAGCCTCTCGGCGAGGCCGGGCGCGCCGTCGCCTAGCTTCTTGGTGATCAGGCTTTTGCGCAGGCCGCTGTCCTTGGTGAAGAACACCTGGAGATAGGCGTCGATCTGCGCCGCATCAGTGAGCGCCAGCGCCTCGCGCAAGCGCCGAGCCTGCGCCTGATCGTTGGCGCTGCCGCCTTCGAACGTGGCGGCGACCGCAGCCCATTCCGACCGCGGCAAGTTCGGACCATCGACGATGTCGCGATCGGCCGCCTCGCAGCTATCGTCCGGCGCAACGCCGAGCGTGGCAGACAATTGCGCCATCGCACGCTCGACACTGCCGGCCTGCGCCACCCACGCCATGAAGCGATCGCGGCTCATGCAGGCTTCCTGGACCACGTCGCGGAAGGTGACGTCGGCGGCGCTGGTCATCGCAAATGCCAGCGCGCGCCCGGCATCGCTGTCCGGCGCCGCAGCGGCGCGCAGCAGCACGTCGAGGCTGGCGCGCTGCATCAGTTCGGCCTGGTCGCGATCGTCGAGCACGCTGAACCGCGCCGGAACGTTGGCCTCGAACGGAAACTGCTGCAGCAACCGCGTGCACAGCGCGTGGATGGTCTGCACCTTCAGCCCGCCCGGCGTCTCCAGCGCGCAGGCGAACAGTTTTCGCGCCTGCGCCAGCAGCGAAGGACCAACTGCCTTGATGCCGGTGGCACGGATCGCCGCCGACAGTTCCTCGTCGTCGAGCTTCACCCAGTGACCCAGCGTGGTGAACACCCTCTCCGCCATATTGGCGGCGGCCGCCTTGGTGAAGGTGATACACAGGATGCGCTCCGGCGAGACGCCGTCGAGCAGCAGCCGGATCACGCGCTGAACCAGGACGTGGGTCTTACCCGAGCCGGCATTGGCGGAAACGAACACCGATGCCGACGGATCGGACGCGATCTCCTGTCGGGCGCGGGCTTCGTTGGGAATAGCGCGGCTCATGACAACGCGTCTCCGCGGCCGCCGGCCGCCGACCATTCCTTGATCCGCGCCAGATCATCGTAGGTGCCGTAGCGCTGCGACCACATCGACAGCACCAGCGAGCGATAGGACTGCTTCTCGTCCTCGAAGCGGCGGACTAATCCTTCGAGCTTAGCGCGCGCTTCATCGGCGGCATCGTCGGGGTGCTGCGGCTCGTCCTTGCGCTCGATCTTCAGTTCGAGCACGCGCTCATCGCCGGGCGGCGTATTACCGCTGAGCTTGACGTAAGTGAGCTCGCTCACCGAGGCGGCAGCCGGAATACCCTCAAAGCCACCGTCGCGCAGAATCGCCGCTTCCAGTGTGAGCTGCGGCGACAGCCCCATCCTCACCTGCTTGCCGGTCGGCGGATGGCCGGTCTTGTAGTCGAGGATCGCGTAGCTGCCGTCGTCGCGACGTTCGATGCGGTCGGCGCGCGCCGACAGCTCGAAATTGCGCTCGCCACCAAGCGGGATCATCAGCGTGCCGCGGCGCTCCGCCTGCACCTGCACGACGCCGGTGCGGCGCTGCTGCTCCCACGCGCCGAACCATGTCGCGATCCGCAGGAAGCGCGGCCACCACAGCGCGCGCGCCTCGGCATGGTCCATCAGCGGCGCAAAATGTTTTTGGCCGATCTGGCGCAGCGCCGCCGCCGGATCGTCCGGCATCGCATCCTGATAGCGTTCGGTGAATTCGCCCAGCGCCGCATGGATCGCCGAGCCGCGATCGGCACCCGACAGCGGCATGTCGACCGGATCGAGCGGCGACAGCCGCAGGATGTACTTGGCGTAGATCGTGTACGGATCGCGCAGCCAATCCTCGATCGCGGTGACCGGCAGTTTCAGCGGCCGCGCGATCCGCGGCGGCCTCGGTGCAGGCTGCGCGATCGGCGTCACGCTCTCGGGGCGATCGAGTTCGTGCGTGTAATCCAGATAGATCTGCCCGCGCGCCTTCATCGCCTTCCAGCGATCCTCGCCGGCGACCGCTTCGAGCCGGTGCAGGAAGCGCGACGCCACCGCGGGCGCACCGCCGACCTTGGCGGCGTGGGCAATGAACACTTCGTCGGCGCCGAGCGCCTGCGCGAAGTCGTGCGCCGACAGGCCGATGCGGCGCTCCGGCAGATCGAGCCCGAGTTCGTGCCGCATCGGCCGGCTCAGCCACGGGTCGATCCGCGGCGCCGGCGGCCAGACGCCCTCGACCAAGCCGCCGAGCACGACCCGGTCCTGCTGCGTCAGACGGGCTTCGAGCGGGCCATAGATCCGGATCGGCGCCTCGGCGAGTTCGGGACGGCGGACGACGCGATCGCCGAACGCGGTCTCGAACACTTCGCCATAGTCACGCGCAGCGACCAGCACGCCGCTCGCCGGCCCGACCGCGGCGAGATCGTCGAACGCTCGCAGCAGTGCCGAACCTTGCGGGCCTTCGAAGGCTTCGGCGATGCCTTCGTGATCGGTCGTCAGCGCCTTCAAGACGTCGCGATGCCGCGCTCCGATCTCGCACAGATCGAGCGGGCTCGGTCCGAACGTCTCCAGCGGCGCGAGCGCGGCTTTGAGCTGGGCGATGAGTTGCTGCGCTTCATCGAGACTCGGTTCGGACAATCGCGTGCGCGGCTCCGACGGATGCAGCGCGCTGGCCTCGCCGCGCTTCAGCTTGGCGAGCTCGTCCCG
Source organism: Rhodopseudomonas sp. WA056 (assembly GCF_010906995.1). Lineage (NCBI taxonomy): Bacteria > Pseudomonadati > Pseudomonadota > Alphaproteobacteria > Hyphomicrobiales > Nitrobacteraceae > Rhodopseudomonas > Rhodopseudomonas sp. WA056. The sequence goes on from NZ_QPFS01000111.1 coordinate 13,118, forward strand.
GAAGATCGCGCATTCCTTGGCGAGCCCGTCGCAGCCAGCGGGCGGACGTGGCCCGCGCAGCAGCGCCAGCTCCAGGGTCTCGATCGCGCTACGCCAGCCATGACCGGCGCGGCCGAGCCGCAGCAGCGGATGCTTGAGCAGCGCCAGCAGCGTCGCCGGTTCGCAGCCTTCGAGCGCGGTCTCGGCCGCGAGCCGTGCGAAGATGCCGGGCTGCGTCTCCATCAGCGAGTCGCCGCCGGAATCATCGACCGGCAGATGCCAGCGGCCGAGCGCGGCGACCACGCGGCGCGCCAGCGCGCGATCCGGCGTGACCAGCGCGGCGGTCTTGCCCTGCTCCCGCGCCTCGCGCAGGACCACGGCGATCGCCAGCGCCTCGGCTTCCGAATTCGGCGCTTCGATCAGCGTAAGCCCATCAGTGCCTTTGCCTATCAGACGATCGACCTCGGCATCCTTGAGCCGGTCGTGCCACACCGCCGTCGCCGACGATGGTCGCAGCGCCTCCGAGGCAAGGAGCTCGCGGCCGTGGCGAGCCGGCGTGCCGAGCTGCTGCACGTCGCGGCGTGCCACGCCCATCCGCTCGAGCAGGCCATGCATGGCGTATTGCGGATGGTTCGGCGACGGCGGCGTCACCAGCTTGCCGTGCTTGTCACGATGGCCGCCGATCAGATCCCACGCCGCGTCGTCGAGATCGACGTCGAGGCCGGGCAACACCACCGCGCCATGCGGCAGCCGCGCGATCGCGGTGAGCAGCTTGGCGGTTGCCGGCATCGAGCCGGTCGAGCCGGCGGCGATCACCGGCCCGCTGCGCTGGGTCGCGAGCCGCTGCGCCTCGGCATCGATCAGCCGATCGCGCCGTGCCGCGGGTTCGATCCGGTCGGTCTCTTTCAAATATTGCGGCCAGGCATGGCCGGCGATCTTGAGGAAATCGAGCGTCAGGCTCCAGTAGCGATCGAACGCATCGGGCACCAACGTGCCGAGCGCCGACCAATCGACGCCGCGGGTCGACATGTCGTCGATCAGCCGCGCCAGATCGTCGGCGAGCGCCAGCGCCGAGGCCGGCCCGCCGACCACCAGCGGCGCCTGCGCCGGATCGTCCGGCTTCAGCCGCGCCGCCCAGCTCGCGATCAGCTGCGCCAGCAACAGCCGGCGCGGCAGCCCATCGAGGGCCGGCGGAATTTCAAGATCGGCGAGCCCGGACGCAGCCTGCGCGAACGCCAGCTCGTCTTCGTCGATATCGCCGAGCGCGACGATCCGCGGCAACAGGACGGCGTCGGCACCGAGCACATCGAGGAAGATCTCGCGCGCCATCCGGCCGGCGCGCCGGGTCGGCAAGTAGAGGGTGGCGTCGGCGAGCCGCTCCGGCGCGGTGCGCGCCTCGAAGCCCTCGACCAGCCGGCCGTCGACCAGGGCCGCGATGATCGTACGCAGAAACGGCGCCGAAGATGGAACGCTGAAAAGGTGCATCGATGTCCTGATTCGCTCGCGCCATCATGACACGGCCAATCCGGCGAAAGGAGGTGGCGGGCTCAGGCCACGCTGGCGAGATACGCCCGTTCCGCCGCCGTCACTGCCTCGGGCGTGCCGACATGCATCCACACCCCGTCGAGCCGCAGGCCGAACAGCCGCTGTTGTTCGGCAGCGCGATCGAACATCCTGGTCAGCGAGAATTCGCCCTGCGGCGCATCCTGGAAGATCGCCGGCGACATGATCGCGGCGCCCGCATAGACGAACGGCACCACCTCGGTCTCTTTCCGCTTGTGCAGGGTGCCGTCCGGACTCATCGCGAAGTCGCCCTTGCCCGCATAGCCGATGCTGCCCGCAGTCGGCGCCATCAGCAGCAGGATGTCCATCCGTACCGGATCGAACGCCTCGGCGAGGCGCGCCAGGTTCGGCCGGACGCCGTCGATCCAGACCGTGTCGGCGTTGAGATGATAGAACGGCGCATCGCCGAGCAGCGGCAGCGCCTTGACCACCGCACCGCCGGTGCCGAGCACCTGATCGCGTTCGTCGGAAATCATCACCCGCGGGCTCTGCCGTCCCGCGACGTGGTCGATGATCTGGTCCGGCAGATAGTGGACGTTCACCACCGCTTCGGCGACGCCGACCTCGGCCAGCCGGTCGAGCACGTGGTCGAGCAGCGGACGGCCGGCGACGCGCACCAACGGCTTCGGCATGTGATCGGTGAGCGGGCGCATCCGCAGGCCGAGGCCGGCGGCCAGCACCATGGCTTTATGGGGACGAACCGTCATGTTCTCCGACTCGGAACGCGCCAAAACGGCGCGAATCGATTGTATCACGCTGCCCCGATCGGTCTATCGGAGGCGGTCACTGGGTAGTCTGCGATCATGACGACGATACGACGCGGGCGGTCCGCCGGCCCGATCGGCGAGGCGGCTCAGGCGTTCTCCACCTGTGCGGCCGGGCGCTTCTTTTTCTTGTCGAGACGCAGGAAGGTGACGCCGATCTGGTCGCCATTGATCCAGCTCAGCTCGCAGCGCCGATACGCCAACCCCGTCGACGACAGCAGCAGGAAGAACTCCTTCAAATTGAGGCCTTCGACCGAGCCTTCGATCGTCAGCTTGGCTCCGAGCTCGGAGACGTCTTCGATCAGACAGGGACGGCGCCAGGTGCCGTCGATCGCCATCATCTGAGCCCGCAACCCGCGATCGAACACGACGCGGCCGTCCTTATTGCGTTCGGCAACCATTCCATCGTCCTGCAGTTCGGTCTTGGCGACGCTGGGCCGTGCCGCAGCGACCCCGCAACACTACGGGGCCGGCTCTAAAGATGCGTAAAGGAAATCCGCCGAATCAGAGCGGTGGCGGCACCTGGGCGCGGTACCAGGCCCGGACCTCGGCGAGCGCCGGATGGGCCAGCGAGCGTGCGAGATACGCCCACACCCGCGGCTGATGCTTCAGGTAGTGCGGCTTGCCGTCCCGCCGGTTGAGCCGGGCGAAAGTTCCGAGCAGCCGCGTATTTCGCTGCGCCGACATCACCGCATACAGCCGCGCAAAGCCGGCAGCGTCGAATTCGGAATCGGCCGCCAGCCGTGCTCTGACGTAGCGGCCGAGCAGCGACAATTCGACCGCTTCCGGCACGTCGATCCGGGCGTCCTGCAGCAACGAGACCACGTCGTAGGCGGCCGGGCCCAGTACGGTATCCTGAAAGTCGATGATCCCGACCCGCTCGATGCCGGGGCGGTCGCCGAG
>NZ_QPFS01000112.1:0-16302 GCF_010906995.1 Rhodopseudomonas sp. WA056
CCGGCCGCCCCGCTACGTGGTGCCGCCCGCCGCGGTCGACACCCACGCCCACGTCATCGGCCTGCCGCCGGCCTATCCGTTCGTGGATGTGCGCAGCTACACGCCGCCGGCGGCGACGCCGGAGTCGTATCTGGCAATGCTCGACGCCACCGGCATGACTTACGGCGTGGTCGTGCAGGTCAGCGTGCACGGCACCGACAATCGCCTGATGCTGGAGACGCTGCAGGCCCATCGCGATCGGCTGAAGGGCATCGCGGTGATCCCGCTCGGGCTGCCGGACCGGGAACTGGCGGCGATGAAGGAGGCCGGCGTCGTCGGCCTTCGCCTGAACATCCTGTATGGCGGCGGCATCGGGTTCGAGCGCGTCGGCGAATATGCGGCGATGGCCAAGGAGCTCGGCTGGCATCTGCAGTTCCTGATCGACGCCAAGGATCTGGTGCCGCTGGCGCCGCAGCTCGGGAATCTGCCGGTGCCGTTCATCGTCGATCACTGGGGGCATTTCCCGGTGTCGCGGGGGATCGACGACCCCGGCTTCCAGACGCTGGTGTCGCTGGTGCGCGACGGCGCCTGGGTGAAGCTGTCGGGGGCCTATCGGAACACGGTCGCGGGATTTCCTTACCTCGACACCATTCCGTTCGCCCGACTCCTTCACGAGACGGCGCCCGATCGTTGCGTCTGGGGCAGCGACTGGCCGCACGTCGCGACCTGGACGCACATGATGAATGTCGGCGAGCTGCTCGACCTGCTCGCCGACTGGGTGCCCGATGCGGCCGCGCGCGACCGCGTCTTCACCGAAAACGCCTACCGTCTTTACGGCTTCACGCCCGTTCGGGGCTGAGCTTTCACGCGCGCGACCGCCGCCCCTGACCGGAGGGCGGCGGTTGGATAAAAATCCTCTCATTATCCCCATTGGAACGCTTGCGAAGCCGGAAGGCGGACGCTATAAGCCGGGCCTCTTGTCGGAGTGTGGCTCAGCCCGGTAGAGCACTGCGTTCGGGACGCAGGGGTCGCAGGTTCGAATCCTGCCACTCCGACCAAGATTTTCGGCGAATTGCCGCCTTTTCCCGATCCCTTCACATTCAGCAGCATCGTTCAGCATCATCGTGACGCGGTCGCCGCCGGTGCGAGCCTGTGGGTTTCGCTGCGCCGGCCTGGGACTCACCAGGCGCCGCGGCGGGAATCGATCTGGGTGAAGTCGATCGGGCTCGGCTCGCCGACCTTGGGCGGGGGCGGCGGCTTCTGTGGCTGGGCGCCGCGCTGCTTGGCGGCCTTCAGGATCGCATCGGCCAACGGCCCGGCCTTCACCGGGCCGGTCTGTTGCGGCTGGCCATTGGGGCCCGGCGGGGCCTGCAGCGCCATTGGTTGGTCGAGCCGGCCGGGGCGGACGCGGACGCCGACCACGGCGCCTCGCTCCGGATCGAACGCGCATTCATACGACACCCGCACCCACTCCTTCTGCGGCGACAGGAAGCGGATCGAGTCGCCGCGATAATTGACGATCGCGTTGTCCGGCTTGGATGGGTCGGCCTGCTGGAAAATGCCGGCGAACGGTCTGCTGATCCATTCGAAGTCGCCTGGTGCCTGCGCCTCGATCTTGCGGGCGCAGATCGCCGAGGCTCTCTCGTTGTTGGCGCGGACGCACGCCTCCGGACATTTCGGCGAATCGGCGGTCGCCGGCGCCGCGTCGGCCGGTCGCTGGGGGGCGGGGGCGGCAGCGGGCGCCCGGGCCGGCTGTGAAGACTGTGCATGAGCCGCGCCGACCACGCTCCAGGCCAATGCTGCCGCATAGATCAAAAGGAACATCTTGTTACCACCCACGGTTGGGCGTGTAGTTGTTTTCTAGTCTGGAATTTCCGAAGACGCGAGTCCGATCTTGCTGCGCCCTCCGCGTATGAACACTTATTACTTATCTTGCGGCAGCTAATCGCTTTTGAGAGCGGTGATTATACTGTTCTATTTCGGGATGACTATTCAATTACTTGAAAGCGTATAGATCACTCATCGAGTGTACAGCGTAAAAACCGTGATTGCATCATAATGATACAACTTAATCATTGTCTAATCTTTGGACTCCTCCTAATAACGCGATATTCCATCCGGCAGCAGACCCGATGGAAGTACGGCATTGATCTTTCAACAGGGGAGTATTTGTCGATGAGGCGTAATCTATTCTTTGCGACCGCCAGCGTATTGGCGCTGTCCGTAACTGCCGCGTTCGCTGCTGATTCCAATACGGTGTATCTGAATCAGACCGGCAACGATCAGCAGGCCAACATCACACAATCCGGCAACGGCAACAGTGTCGGCGCCTTCAACGGTAACTCGGGATTTCTCCAGGAAAATGGCACGTTATCGGGAGCGAACCTCCTCACGGTGACGCAGTCCGGCAACTCCAACAGCATCGGTCGCGACATCCAGGGCAAGCAGTCCGGTGCGGGCAACTCTGCCGCAATCGTTCAGGAAGGTACCGGCAGCGACGTCGAGCTTCAGCAGACCGGCACCAGCAATGGCGCCGTTCCGTCCGGCTGGAACTGGACCAACGATCCGGGTGTCTTCAACAAGATTACTCAGGATTCGTCGTCGAACGGAAGCAAGGTTTCCGTCATCCAGGATGGCAAGAACAACGTCTTCAGCATCAAGCAGGGCAATACCGGCAACTCGACCTCGGTCAATCAAATCGGCGAATGGGGCATGGCCTATGTTCGTCAGGGCATCGGCGCAGCCGAGACCGATGCCTCTACGGGCAATACGCTGCCGACCGGTGGCAACTACAACGTCGCCTCGATCACGCAGAACAACGCCGGCCTGAACTACGCGGTCGCCGTGCAGGGCGGCGGCAATTCGAACTCTCTGTCGATCAGCCAGTCGGGCAACTTGCAGGGCGCCAACGCCTGGCAGAACGGCAACGCGAACGTCTTCAGCTCGATCCAAACGAATGCCGGGAACGTCGTCGGCGTGACGGGCAGCATCTACGGCACCGACAGCCCGATCACGCAGACCGGCGATAGCAACACCTACATCAACACCCAGACCGGGTCTTCCAACAGCGCCAACGGTTCTCAGACCGGCAACGTCAACCAAGTGTTCAACACGCAGAGCGGTGCCGGCGAAACACTCTTCGGTACTCAAGCTGGCACGTACAATTATGTCAGCAATAATCAGGCCGGCACCGGCAACCGTCTGACCTATACACAGACCAACACCGTCAGCACCGCCTTCAATCAGATCGTTAACGACCAGTCGAACACAGCGGTGTCGAACACCGCTTACGTCGTTCAGGATGGCAATGGTCTGTACAGCAAGGGCTCGCAGACTGGCGGGAGCTTCAACACGGCCAGTGTCTCCCAGTCCGGGCAATTCAGTGCCAGCTACTACACGCAGGATGGCTCGAGCAACGGGATCGTCGTTGCTCAGGTCGGCAATTACAACGTCTCCAACGTGAACCAGTCTGGCGTGAACAACCACGCCAACATCAAGCAGCAATAGTGTCCGGCTGAAGCACTGAAAGCGGGGCGTTCGCGCCTCGCTTTCCTTCTGGAAGTGGAGCGACCGGACATGTCCGGTCGCCGATCTTCCGGTGTTCGCGTCGCGGAGAGTCGAATGGCTGTGGATCAAGTCCCGCAGGTCGTCCAGTGTGAGGTCGAGGCTGCGGTCAGCGGCGGCCACGTCACCTTGCAGGGGGTGATCACTGCGGTACGCGACGGTGCCGGCAGCTACAAGCTGGCCGTCGACAAGGCCGGCGCCGCCGGTACCTCCCGCATCAAGCAGGCAGGCGCGTTCACCGCCATCGCCGAGCAACGCGTGACCGTCGGCAATGTCGTGCTCGATTACAGCAGCGCCAACCGATATGCCGCCAGACTGGACGTGTCGTTCGGCAGCGTCACCATCCAATGCAATCTCGATCCGGAGACTGTCAAATGAACCCGTCGATGCGAGCAGCCGTGCCTCGGGTAGCTGGGGCGATGCTTGGTCTCGTCGCGCTGGCCGGTATGGCATCTGCGCAGCCGGCCGATCTCTACACTGATTTCTCCGGCTATCTGGTGAGCCGGACGCTGCAGGGACCGGTCGCCGACGGTGCGTTGCCGAGCGGCGGCCACAACACCGCGATTGTCAGCCAGACCGGCAACGCCAACTCCGTGACGTCAGACGTGCGCGGCTCGTTGAACGTGACGCTGCAGTCGCAGCTCGGCTCCGGCAATGAGTCCAGCTTCGCCGTGAACGGCAATCAGAACGTGCTGCACAACAGCCAGATCGGCGACAACAACAGCGCCAGGATCGACGTCACCGGCAACCGCAACGCCTACAGCAGCACCCAGATCGGCAGCAATCTCAGCTATGGCCTCAGCCAGATCGGCAACAATGGCGGGGCCGTGATCGTGCAAATGGGAGGTCATCGATGAGATACGTGGGCATTCTCACCGCCTTGGCGCTGTGTGTCGGCGCGGCAGAAGCGGACGCGGGCAGTCTGGTCTACACCCCGACCAATCCGGCGTTCGGCGGCAGTCCGCTCAACGGATCGTGGCAGATGCAGCAGGCGACTGCGGGTAATCACTTCAACCGCGCCGCTCCGACCAGCGGGGCGCAACAGATGACGCAGTCGCAGATTTTCGCCCAGCAACTGCAGAGCCAGCTCTACGCCTCACTCGCCAACCAGGTGACGCAGGCCATCTTCGGCGCCAACGCCCAGCAGAGCGGCACATTCAGCTTCCAGGGCACGACCATCAGCTTCGCCAAGGTCGACGGTCAGACCAACATCACCATCAACGATGGTTCGACCATCACCCAGATCAGTCTGCCGACCGTGACGCATTGATCCGACCTGGACGTATTCCGGCGTTCAGCCAAGTTTGTTTGAGGATATTTCGCGTGACACGCTATTTCAGATCGATCATTGGCCTCGCCGCAGTGGCGGTTTTGCTGGCCGGGTGCTCGCGCCCCGGTCATCGCGATGCTTTCTTCGAAGAGCCGCCTGTGGTGACGCCGCCGTCTCCGACCGCTGTCAATCTCGAGACGTTGCCGCCGCCTCAGCAGAAGATCGACGTGGCGATCTATCAATTCCCCGACCTTACCGGCAAGAACGAGCCCAATGACAACGTTGCGGTGTTCTCACGCGCCGTGACCCAGGGCGGCGCCGGATTGGCGATCGATGCGCTGAAGCGCGCCGGCGGAGGGACATGGTTCCGTGTCGTGGAGCGCAACGGCCTCAACAACCTGCTCCAGGAGCGTCAGTTGGTCCGGGCCACGCGCCAGGAATTCGACCGCGACCGCGCCAAGCCGTTGCCACCGATGCGGTTCGCCGGCCTTCTGATCGAGGGCGGCATCGTCGCCTTCGACGCCAACTACATGACCGGGGGCATCGGCGCCAACTATCTGGGCATCGGCGCAGACACCAAGTTCCGACGGGATATGGTGACCGTCGGCCTGCGCGTCGCTTCGGTGCAGAGCGGCGAGGTGCTGACCAGCATCACCACCACCAAGACGGTGTATTCGGTGTCGCTCCAGGGCAACACCTACAAATACGTCGCGCTCGACAAGCTGCTGCAGATCGAGGCCGGCATCACCCGCAGCGAGCCGACCCAGCTTGCGGTGCGGCAGGCGATCGACCTCGCCGTGTACTCCACCATCATGGAGGGCGCTCGGCAGAAGCTGTGGCGCTTCGCCGATCCGGTGATGGAGGCCAAGCTGATCCGCGACTATCTCGACCGCGACAAGCCGCAGCCGGCGTTCATGAAGCCGTATCTCACCAAGGAGGAGCGCATCGAAGCCGAGCAGGTCGACCGTTCTCCGGAATGGGCACCGCGGAGCTGATGATGGCGGCGCGCGCTACTCTCGCCTGGCTGGCAACTGCGGCACTCGCCGCCGTCGCGGCCGTTGCGAGCTGCGGCGGGGCGATGGCGCAACAGCGCATCGCCGATGCCGGTGGCCTGGTCGTGGCCGCGCGCTTTGGCGAATCGTCGTTCGATGCGCCCGTCGCAGCGACGGCGCCATGGGCGCCGGTGATCGCGCAGGCAGCCCAGCAGCACGGCCTGCCGCCTGCATTCCTGACCCGGTTGCTCAATCAGGAAAGCACGATGTTCACGCTTGCGGTGAGCCGCGCCGGAGCCATGGGGATCGCCCAGTTCATGCCCGGCACAGCAGCCGAGCGCGGGCTCGACGATCCGTTCGACCCGCTCAAGGCGATCCCGGCTGCGGCGCGCTATCTCGCCGACCTGCGCCGCCAGTTCGGAAATCTCGGCCTCGCCGCCGCGGCCTACAATGCCGGCGCCGGCCGGGTGTCGGCGTGGCTGCGCGGCACCTCGGAGCTGCCGGCCGAGACGCGCGACTATGTGCTGCGCATCACCGGCTTCAGCGCCGAGGATTGGGCAGCCAACCGCGCCGATGCGTCGAGGATCACCGACGCCGCCCCCGCACGGCCGTCGATCGTCTCACGAAAAATCGCCGCGACGACGAGCCCGACCGCCATGGCCGCGCGACCGGTCGCGCCACGCTCTGCGCCGGGCCGCGGCCCCGCGAAGAAGCCGACTGCGGAAGCAGAAATGTGCGCGTCGGTCGCCGCTGGCAGCCGCGGCTGCATCGTGCAGGCGACATACTGACAGCCGGTCCGGCCGATCACGGCTGCCGGGGACGCTTGCGCTTCGGCTTCTTGGTCTTGGTGTTGCGATAGTAGTCGCGCTCGCGCTTGAGCAGCGGCGAAACATCGCCCCGCGGCGGTGGCGTCTCGGAATACGTGGTGACGCCCTGCTGCTTCTCGATGCAGCGGCGCAACGCGGTCGGGTCGGTCAGCAATGTGCAATCATTGACCGCGCCGGGGTTGGGTGAGAGCTGGGCCTGCGCCGGGGCGGCAAGCAGCAAAGTGGCGCCGATCAGCAGCGATTTCCGTAAGCAAGACATCGCGTTGGAGTCCCCGACGAATTCGGCCAGCATAGCCGAAGATGGCAGCGGTGACACTTCGCAAATTCAACAAGGTATCAGTAGCATTGCACCGCCAGCCGGTCGGGATTGTCATTAGATCAGCGCGAGTGCTTCATCCGCTGAATCAACGCGAATCGGCGACCGCCGCCGCCACCGAAGTTGTGAGCGATCATCGCCGGGACGCCGTCAAGGCCAGGTTCGGTTCCCGTCGGAACAACTCACGCATCGCGGACATTGACCCCCGAACAGGAGGTTCGAATGTCCAACCGGTTTCGTATCGCTTCGCTGGTCTACATGATGACCAATGCCGTGCTGTTCGGCATCGGTATCGTCGCCGTGCTGACGATCCCGGCGCTCGCACAGAACGCAATGGCATGGGTTCCCGCGGCGGTCGCGGCAAGCTTCATTCTGGCAGCGCCGGTGGCTTGGTGGATCGCTCCGCGGCTGCGCGCCCGCTATTGGCGCCACCGCGACGGCGACGTCATTTCCGGCCCTTCCACGGCGACCGAAAATCCCTGAGCCGGGGGAGACCTCCGGGCCTAATTCCGGACGCCGCCTCGGCACCTCGACGCCTTGCTTCCGGTCCCGGATCCCTCGCTGTCCCGGGATCGCGGCAAAACGCGGCTGTTCGCCGCTGCCGACGATTGATAGAGATCAACCGAGCGCTGGCTGGTCGGCCGATATCTCGGCAGGTCCAGCGTGAACCCGGTTGGTCGCGATGAGCTTGCCTGAGGTAGATTGGTTGCGGGGCTTTCCGGCGCTCGCCGGGTTGTCGGACGAGGAGCGGAGTCCGCTCGCCGGTGCGGCGATGGCGATGAGCCTGCCGGCCGGCGCCTCGGTGTTCGCCCCTGACCAGCCCTGCGGCATGTTCATCCTGGTCTGCCGCGGCACCGTCCGGGTGTTTCAGCTCGATGCCGAGGGCAACGAGATCGTGCTGTATCGGCTCGGTCCCGGCAGCATCTGCATTCTCACCACCCTGGCGCTGCTCGCCTCCGACAGTTACAGCGCGTTCGCGGTGACCGAGAGCCCGGTCGAAGCGGTGGGGCTGCCGGCCGCGACCTTCCACGAGCTGATGGGAAGCTCGGCGCAGTTCCGCAGCTTCGTGTTCAACGCCCAGGCCGCCCGGATGGCGGATCTGATGGCGGTGATCCAGAACGTCGCGTTCGCCTCGATCGAAACCCGGCTGGCATCGCGCCTGCTGGCGCTGGCCGCGGACGATCGCGAATTGTCGATCACCCACGCTCAGCTCGCGGCTGAAATCGGCACCGCGCGCGAAGTCGTCAGCCGGCATCTGAAGACGTTCGAGCGGCGCGGCTGGGTCAATCTCGGTCGCGGCCGCGTCGAGCTGCGCAACGCGGCGCCGTTGCGGGCGGCCGCGCGATCGGGGCATTGAACGTTAGACGGATCGGCCGCGGCCGGTGACTTGGTCACAGACCGTGCCCCCTGCGCGCCCTAGAACCAGCGTGTCACTCAACCGAGCGAGGGGAAACGAAGATGACTGTGAACATGGGAATGATCGATCGTGTGCTGCGTGCCATCGTCGGTGCCGGCCTGATCTATTGGGCGTTGACCGGCGGTCCGATCTGGGCCTGGATCGGCGTCGTGCCGCTGCTGACCGCTGCGATCGGTTTCTGCCCGGCCTACACGCTGTTCGGCATCAAGACCTGCTCGACCAAGTCCTGACGCCTCGGCACTCCATAATTGCTCCCGGGATCAGGCGCCGCCTCGATCCCGGGAGCGTTGTTTTTGCACAGGTGAAACCATGCACAAGAACTGGATCGATCTGACCGGCGAGCTGTCGGTGGCGTTGCGCGAAGTCCGCACCGGTGCGCCGGACGTGATGAAGGGCTTCTCGGCGATCGCGCAGGCGGCGCTCAAGGCCAACGCGCTGGATACCAAAACCAAGGAGCTGATCGCGCTCGCGATCTCGGTCGCGACGCGCTGCGACGGTTGCATCGGGTTTCATGCCGAAGCCGCGGTGAAGCACGGCGCGACCCGCGACGAGGTGATGGAGACCATGGGCATGGCGATCTACATGGGCGCCGGCCCCAGCGTGATGTACGCTGCCCAGGCGGTCGAGGCCTACGATCAGTTCGTCAAGAAGAAGGCGGCGGCGGCTTCGCCTGCGGAGTAACCGCCGACCGCCGCCGAATCGCGGAATTCCGCTGTGCGGTAGAGAATTTCGCGCAAGGCGGCCGCTTCGGCGGCGCGCCTTGCGTCCCTGCCCGCGCTGCGTCATATGGTCGGGTCCTGTTTCAGAGATCCGACCATGGCGCACCCCATTCAAGACGTTCTGCAAGCCTTCGCCGCCGGCGAAAGCGTCGTCGTCACCGATGACGACGATCGTGAGGGAGAAGGCGATCTGGTGGTCGCCGCCTCGCTGTGCACCGCGGAGAAGATGGCGTTCATCATCCGCCACACCTCGGGCATCGTCTGCGCCCCCATCACCATGGACGACGCGCGGCGGCTGCGGCTCGATCCGATGGTCGCGCACAACGACAGCAACCACACCACCGCCTTCACGGTTTCGATCGACTACAAGCCTGACAACGGCACCGGCATCTCGGCGGACGAGCGCGCCTCGTGCTGTCGCGCGCTGGCCAATCCCAATGCCGGCGCCGCCGACTTCGCCCGCCCGGGCCACATCTTCCCGCTGATCGCGCGTGACGGCGGCGTGCTGCTGCGCTCCGGCCACACCGAAGCCGCGGTCGATCTGTGCAAGCTCGCCGGCCTGCCGCCGGTCGGCGTCATCAGCGAACTGATGAACGACGACGGCACCGTCACCAAGGGCGCGCAGGTCGTCGAATTCGCCAAGAAGCACGGTCTCAAGCTGGTCACCATCGCCGACCTGATCGCGCATCGCCAGGCGCGCGAGAAGCTGATCGAACGCGTTGCGACGTTTCCGATCGACAGTCCGATCGGTCCGATGCAGGGCTATGCCTACCGCTCGCCGTTCGACGAGATCGCCCACGTCGCCTGCGTCTACAACGGTATCGGCGACGGCAGAAACGTGCTGACCAGGTTCCACAAGCCGAACATCGTCAAGGAGATCTTCACCGGCCCGCGGCGGATGCAGGCTGTGCTCGATCACTTCAAGGCGAACGGCTCCGGCGTGCTGATCTATCTGCGTGACGGCGCCGCCGGCGTGCCGGTCGCGCCGATCGACGAGCCGAAATCGGCGGAAGCCGATCGGCATCGGCAATGGCGTGAGATCGGCGTCGGCGCGCAGATCCTGCGCGACCTCGGCGTCTCCTCGATCAGGCACCTCACCACCTCGCAGATCGAATACAAGGGCCTGTCCGGTTTCGGCATCGAGATCGTCGGCAACGAGCACCTTGAAGGCACCTGACCGAGGTCTTACCCTCCCCATCAACGTCGCCAGACGCGGCAAGGTCTGAAAGGGCAATCGATGAGCGTGCGCGCGCAAACCAAGGACAAGCCGGCTCCGGCGAGCTTCAAGTGGGACGATCCGCTGCTGCTGGAAGATCAGCTCACCGAAGACGAGCGGATGATCCGTGATACCGCGCGCGCCTACGCTCAGGACAAGCTGCTGCCGCGGGTGTCGCAGGCGTATCTCGAAGAGAAGACCGACCGCGAGATCTTCAACGAGATGGGGTCGCTCGGCCTGATCGGCATCACGCTGCCGGAGGAATACGGCTGCGCCAACGCCAGCTACGTCGCCTACGGTCTCGTCGCGCGCGAAATCGAGCGGGTCGACAGCGGTTATCGCTCGATGAACAGCGTGCAGTCGTCGCTGGTGATGTATCCGATCTACGCCTACGGCGACGAAAACCAGCGCAAGAAGTATCTGCCCAAGCTCGCCTCCGGCGAGTGGGTCGGCTGCTTCGGCCTCACCGAGCCGGACGCCGGCTCCGATCCCGGCGGCATGAAGACCAAGGCCGAGAAGGTCGCCGACGGCTATCGCCTCACCGGCAGCAAGATGTGGATCTCGAACGCGCCGATCGCCGACGTGTTCGTGGTGTGGGCGAAGTCTGCCGCCCACGACAATCAGATCCGCGGCTTCGTCCTCGAGAAGGGCATGAAGGGCCTGTCGGCGCCGAAGGTCGGCGGCAAGCTGTCGCTTCGCGCCTCGATCACCGGCGAGATCGTGATGGACGGTGTGGTGGTGCCGGAAGAGAATCTGCTGCCCAACGTCTCCGGTCTCAAGGGGCCGTTCGGCTGCCTCAACCGCGCCCGCTACGGCATCTCCTGGGGCGCGATGGGCGCCGCCGAAGACTGCTTCCACCGCGCCCGGCAGTACACGCTCGACCGCAAGCAGTTCAACCGTCCGCTCGCCGCGACCCAGTTGGTGCAGAAGAAGCTCGCCGACATGGAGACCGAGATCACCCTCGGCCTGCAGGCCAGCTTGCGCGTCGGACGGCTGATGGACGAAGGCAAGATGGCGCCGGAGATGATCTCGATCGTCAAGCGCAACAATTGCGGCAAGGCGCTCGACATCGCCCGGATGGCCCGCGATATGCACGGCGGCAACGGCATCCAGATCGAGTATCACGTGATGCGCCACGCCCAGAACCTCGAGACGGTGAACACCTACGAGGGTACCCACGACGTCCACGCGCTGATTTTGGGCCGGGCGATCACCGGGCTGCAGGCGTTCGCGTAAGGCGTGGCGTAAGTCCGCGCCCTTCGTTCCGCGCTCTGCCGTCATCGCCCGCGAAAGCGGGCGACCCAGTATCCCAGGGCGTTCGCTATATGCGATGGCGGTGAGTACTGGATCCCCGCATGCGCGGGGATGACCACCCCGGTGAGGGGGGAAGAACAAACAACAATCAAACTGGTTGGAAACGCCATGAGCGACGAGAATCGCCCCGAGGACGACGTTCCGTTCAATCGCGAGTTCGGATTGCAGCCGGGCGTCGTCGAGGAAATCCGTCCCGGCCTGCGCCGCGTGTTGTGCAACAACCCGTCGCCGTTCACCTTCACCGGCACCGTCAGCTACATCGTCGGCCGCGGTAAGGTCGCGATCATCGATCCGGGGCCGGCGGACGAGGCGCACACCAATGCACTGCTCGACGCGGTGAAGGGCGAGACCGTCACCCATATCCTGGTCACCCACACCCACAAGGATCACTCACCCGGCACGCCGCTGATCAAGCAGGCGACCGGCGCCACGGTCTATGCCGAGGGGCCGCATCGGGCGTCGCGGCCGTATTTCGAGAGCGAGACGGTGTCGACCGAATCCGGCGCCGACCGCAACTTCAAGCCCGACATCACGATCCGCGACGGCGACGTGATCGAGGGCGACGGCTGGACCATCGAGTCGGTGGCGACGCCCGGCCACACCGCCAACCACATGGCATTCGCCTGGCGCGAGGGCGACGCGCTGTTCGTCGGCGATCACATCATGGGCTGGTCGACCACCATCGTGGCGCCGCCCGATGGCTCGATGCCGGACTACATGGCGTCGCTCGACCGGCTGATCGGGCGCGATGAACAGCTTTATCTGTCCGGCCACGGCGCCGAGATTCCCGAAGGCCCGCGCTACTCCCGCTTCCTGAAGCGCCACCGGCTGGCGCGCGAAGCCTCGATCCTGCACCGCCTCGGCAAGGGCGAGACCGACATCCCCAGCATGGTGCGGGCGATCTATATCGGCATCGACCCGCGACTGATGAGCGCCGCCGGCTATTCGGTGCTGGCGCATCTGGAAGATCTGGTGATGCGCGGCGTCGTCGCCACCGAAGGCGACCCGGTGATCAGCGGCCGCTACCGGCTGGCCGGTTAGCAGCCGCCTCTGCTCACAGCTTGTAGGCGGTACGGAAGCCGCCCCAGTGGCGGCCGCGGACCCGCACCGGCACGTCGATCTCGCGCATCATCACGGTCTGGCCGCCGCCCAGGTCGCGGGCGTAGCTCTGGATCAGGAACGAGCGGGTGTTGCGGCCGGCCGCGAGCCCGGCCGGATCGTTGAAGATCCGGCGGTTGCGGGAGTTGGCGGTGTTGAAGGCGACGTCGCCCGGCCGCTGCGGCTGCGAATACAGTCTGTTGTGCACCGGCAGATAGCCGTTGCGGTCGATCATCACGCAGAACGCCATCCGCGGATCCTTGGCCAGAAACGCTTCCTGGAACGGCGGCAACGCGCGGTCGGCCCAATCGAGATATTGCGTGCGGTACTGCTTCGGGTCGGTGCCGGCGATCTCGACGTAGTTGTCGTCGAACATCTGCTCCACCGTCAGCGCGCCCGAGGTGATGCCGCGTTCGAAGATCTTGGCAAGCTCGTGCCCGGCCTCGATCGCGCGGGTGACGAATTCGGTGTTCTCGTCGCGGATCGCCCACAGCCGGTCCTCGATCCGCTCCTGCAGGCCGGCGTCGGGTGCGACGAACCGCGCCAGCGCGCCGGCCTTGCCGTGCTCGGCGATGCGAACGCGGCACGCGCCCACGTCCTGCAACTCGGCCGCAAAGGTCTGGCCGACCGCCAGCGCGGCGGCAGCCGGGCCGCTGATCAGCACACCCTCCATCGAGATCTCATACGCCGGCGCGGTAATCCTGCCGCGCGGCGTGTCGAGCTCGATCTGCAGGTGGCACGGCAGCTTCTCGCGCCGCCGCGCATCCTCGCGGTCGCCGAGCTTGAGCAGGACAGCGGTGCGTGCCCGCAGCTTCTCGGCGAAGTTGGTGACGTTCTGGCCGGCGCGCGCGACCTCGTCGCCGTGCTGTTCGGCCTCGCGGGTGGCGCTGTCGATTTCCGCAGCGCTGTCGCCGACCGAGGCGATGAACGTCGATGCCGAGGTGGCGTTGTCGGCGATGTCGCCGGTGGTGGCGTTCTGCTCGGCGACCGCACCGTTGACGTTGTCGAACACCGGCCGGATCGCCGCGATTGCGCTGGTGATGCGGTGGACGGCATCGGCCGAACTGGAGGCGTCGCGCTGCAGCGCGTCGATCTTGCGCTTGATTTCCTCGGTGGCCTCCTGGGTCTGCACCGCCAGCGCCTTGACCTCGGTCGCCACCACCGCGAAGCCCCGCCCCGCCGCGCCGGCGCGGGCCGCCTCGATCGTCGAATTCAAAGCCAGCAACGTGGTCTGTCGGGCGATCTGGGAGATCAGATTGACGACGTTGCCGATCGCCGCCGACGAATCGCGCAGCCGCTCGACATTGGCGGTGGCTTCATTGGCGGCGGCGCAGGCGTCGTCGGCGAGTTGGGACGCCTGGCGGACCTGGGCACCGATGCCGTGAGCGGAGTCGGTGAACTTGTCGGCGGCCTGCGAAAACGAGCTGGCGGTCGCCTGTGCGGCGCTGGTGCGGCCGGTGAGGGCGTCAGTGCGCTCGCGAATGGTGTGCAGCGTGGCGGTGGTCGATTCCACGCCGGTCGTCACCGAATGGGCGGCACGCTCGAGCTGGCGAATCAGCGAGCCGAGCTCGAGTTCCAACAGCTCCAGCATCTCGCGCGCCGAATCGGCCTCTGCGACCGCGGCGGTCGGTTCGGCCGCTCCGGGCGCCGCGACGGCGGCCACGGCAGGCGCGGCGATGGCCGGCTGCCGCTTGCGAAATAGGCCGATGGCCATGGTTCCTCCCGCAGAACTAGAATATGGTCGGCTACTCTCGCGTGCCCTCGTGAAGTTACGGTTAAATTTTCTTTCGGTGGAATTCCGGGGGTCACGGTCGGCGGTTGCGGCAAGTCTTTGATTTTGGCGGATGCGCCGCTTATAAACCCGCGCCGCAGCCCTAAATTCCAACGGATCGACCCGCGAGAGAGAGCGCATGGCCGGACATTCGCAATTCAAGAACATCATGCACCGCAAGGGCCGGCAGGACGCGCAGCGGTCCAAGCTGTTCAGCAAGCTCGCCCGCGAAATCACCGTCGCCGCCAAGCTCGGCACTCCCGACCCGGCGATGAACCCGCGGCTGCGCGCCGCGGTGCTGGCGGCGCGCGCGGAAAACATGCCGAAGGACAACATCGAGCGCGCGATCAAGAAGGCGATCGGCGGCGACTCGGAGAACTACGACGAGATCCGCTACGAGGGTTATGGTCCCGGCGGCGTCGCGGTGATCGTCGAGGCGCTGACCGACAATCGCAACCGCGCCGCGTCCGACATCCGCTCGTTCTTCACCAAGTCCGGCGGCAACCTCGGCGAAACCGGCTCGGTGTCGTTCATGTTCGACCGCACCGGGATCATCGAATACGACGCCGACAAGGCCTCCGCCGACGACATGCTCGATGCCGCGATCGAAGCCGGCGCCGACGACGTGGTGTCGTCGGAATCCGGCCACGAGGTCTATGCCTCGCAGGAGACGTTCCGCGACGTCGCCAAGGCGCTCGAAGCCAAATTCGGCGAAGCCCGCAAGGCGGCGGTGATCTGGAAGCCGCAGAACACGGTCGCGGTCGACGACGAGACCGGCGAGAAGCTGTTCAAGCTGATGGATGCGCTGAACGACCACGACGACGTTCAGAACGTCTACGCCAATTTCGAGGTCTCGGACGCCCTGATGGCGAAGATGGCGGGGTGAGGCTGCCATCTGAGACTTGCTTTGGCGGGGTGCGTTCGCCCCAAATTCTCCCGTCATCGCCCGGCTCGACCGGGCGACCTAGTATTCCAGTGCGTTGCCGATAGAGCGGGGCCGTCGCTGCGGCCAAATGCCAGTGCTCTGGAATACTGGATCCCCGCCTGCGCGGGGATGACGGCTGAGAGTGGGGCTGTGGCAGTGCCTCACGCTGGGGACGGCGTTTCCCCCGTCCCCCGTTTCTGTTTCGTTCACGTCTATATGGCGTTATCACTGCGCCATGAGCCAGCCCTCGATTCGCAGCGTCCGTATTCTCGGGATCGACCCCGGCCTCCGCCGCACCGGCTGGGGCGTGGTCGAGAGCGAGGGCAATCGGCTGGTCTATGTGGCGTGCGGCTCTGTGGAGCCGCGGGACACGCTGCCGCTGGCCGAGCGGCTGCTGGCGATCCATGACGGGCTCGCCAAGGTGCTGGCCGCCCACGCGCCGGCCGAGGCCGCGGTCGAGCAGACCTTCGTCAACAAGGACGGCGCCGCGACGCTGAAGCTCGGCCAGGCGCGCGGCGTGGCGATGCTGGTGCCGGCAATGCACGGTCTGCTGGTCGCCGAATACGCGCCCAATCTCGTCAAGAAGACGGTGGTCGGCGCCGGCCACGCCGACAAGACCCAGATCCAGATGATGCTGAAGATCCTGCTGCCCAAGGCCGAGCCGAAAACCGCCGACGCCGCCGACGCTCTCGCCATCGCCATCACCCACGCCCATCACCGCGTCGCCACGCAGCGGCTGAAGGCGGTGAGCGCATGAGGATGTTTGGAGCAATGCCTCTCCCCGCACACATCGCGCCCCCTCTCCCGCTTGCGGGAGAGGGCTGGGGTGAGGGCGACGCGAGCACCGTGCTCTGTCTCTTATACCCATCTGACGCCGCCGACGAAATGCAGGGT